>NZ_BAAHWU010000006.1:0-126438 GCF_054601275.1 Dysgonomonas reticulitermitis
GTGTCTTAAAAAATAAAATACCTTGGTCGGAGACATATATATGTCTTGACCCTAGAGAAAAAAATAAACAGCTTTGCTAAAAATGTGGACAAAATTGTTGGATTTTAATAGAGTATATGAAGAATGGCGCGAAGCGACAAAAGCTTATAACTTTTTAACTAAAATGTAACAAACTTCTACAGTTAGCAGTAAACAGTAGTCAGCCAACAAGGCCTTTTCGTCATTGCGAACGGAGTGAAGCAATCCAGAGTATTGATTATTAATGGATTGCTTCGGGCGAACCCTCGCAATGACGAGAGAAAAACTCCTTCCTCCTTTTAACTAAAAAGTAACAAACCTCTACAACTATTTTTTAGCTGTTAGCCGATAGCTGTTAGCCGTTAGCCCCTTGCTCGCGCGGCTACCCTCTTTGTCATCCTGACCGCAGGGAAGGATCCTGATCCCCGAGAAACAGGAGATGCTTCCTCTCGTCAGCATGACAAACCGGAATTTAACTAAAAAGTAACAAACCTCAACAGTCAACAGTTAGCAGTCAACAGTCAACAACTTGTACCTTGTACCTCGTATCTCGTCTACTCGTAACTTTTTAACTAAAATGTAACAAACCTCTACAGTCAGTTAGCTGTTAGCCGATAGCTTTTAGCCGTTAGCCCTTGCTCGCGCGGCTACCCTCTTTGTCATCCTGACCGCAGGGAAGGATCCCGATCCCCGAGAGACAGGAGATGCTTCCTATCGTCAGCATGACAAACCGGAATTTAACTAAAAAGTAACAAACCTCTACAGTCAACAGTCAACAACTTGTACCTCGTATCTCGTCTACTCATAACTTTTTAACTAAAAAGTAACAAACTCCACACTCATTTTCAAATTTTCAAATTTGCTCATTCGCTAATTTTCAAATTGTCTATTATAGATAAAATCCTTCATTTTCGAGTTGTATGATAAATTCAAGATCTATCTGATTCCGGATGCAGTATTCTTCGATGATTATTAATTCTGTATTCATAATCTACCTCTTTAAATTAAGACTTTGCCAGCTCTTCAAATAACTCTTTTTGCTCCGGAGTAAGATTAGCCGGTATTTTCACCGAATAAGTAATAATCAGGTCACCATATTTTCCTTCCTGTTTGTATACCGGAAATCCTTTTCCTTTCAGTCTCACTTTTGTGCCATTCTGGGTTCCTGCCGGAACTTTCAGTTTTACTTTTCCTGTATATGTATCAATGGTTTCTTCGCCGCCCAATACTGCTGTGTATAGATTGAGATCAGCCGTCGAATAAAGATCATCTCCTGCTCTTTTAAATTGCGGGTCTTCATTTATGACAAATGTAATATAAAGGTCGCCGTTTGGTCCGCTATTGGCTCCTGCTCCGCCTTGTCCGGCAAGTTTTATTACTTGTCCGTCGGATACTCCGGCCGGAATCGTAATCCGCAGGTTTTTACCGTTGACAGAAATAGTCCTTTTATGCGTTTCGGAAGCTTCTCTCAAATTCAGGTGAAGCTCGGTTGTATAATCCTGTCCACGGAATCCGCCGCTACGTTTTTTTGAGGAAGAATGTCTTTGCCCGAAAAGGGATTCAAAAAAGTCGGAAAAGTTTCCTTCCCCATCGAAACTGTATGTTGCTCCACCTCCGTAGCCGCCAAAATCAGTATAGTCCGCGAAGCCACCATTCTGAGATTGTTGCTGTTTTGCCTTCTCAAATTCTTCGGCATGCTTCCAGTTTTCTCCGTACTCATCATACTTCTTACGTTTCTCCGGATCGGAAAGAACTTCGTTAGCCTCGTTTATTTGTTGGAATTTCAGTTTTGCATCATCATTGTTAGGATTGATATCAGGATGATATTTCCTTGCCAGTTTACGATATGCTTTTTTAATATCATCGTTGCCGGCATTTTTTTGCACACCTAATATGCTGTAATAATCTATAAATGCCATATTTGTGTTTTATTTTTTCTTTATTTTTTCTCTGTTTTTTAACTCGTTGAATATTCTCAGGCAAGCCCATGCATCAAGAGCCGCGTAGAGTTTTTGAGCGTCGGAAAGCACATCGGCTTCCCAGTTTGACAGACGTTGCCCTTTTGATATTCTTTTTCCAAAAAGTATGCCATAAATGCGTTGAAGTCCCAGATCTTCAATCCCATAATCGTGAATAAAAGACTGAATGTCGATAAAATTAACAGGGGATAATGACTTTCGTTTATGAATCGCCGTGAAGTCGTCTTTCAGCGATAATCCGATTTTTTTTATTGCCGGGTTTACTAATATTCCGGCAAGACAATCAGGCAGTCCTATGAGGTTTAGACGGAAAAGAAAGCATGTATCTTCTGTCGATAATTGCATCAGAGCTATTTGATGAGATACTCCTTTTTTGAAGGCAGGGCGCGTTTCGGTATCAAAACCAATCGCACCGAATCCCGAAAGATAAGCTGTCGCTTTTAAGGTTTCATCTATGGTTTGCACAACAATAATACGTCCCGTAAATTTTTCTTGAGCAAAACCCGATAGTTCTTCTTTTGTAATTGTACTTACCATAATTCATCATCTGTTTCGGCTATTTCGCCTTCTTCCAAATTGTCTGTATCTGCGGAGTATTTTAAAGAATGCAAAGCTCTCAATGCATTTACTAATTTTTGCCCCCAGTACATTTTAAAATTTTCAGTACAGACATACAAGGCATCATTCATATTTTCTGTGATACCCCGTTCAAATATAGTTACAAAATTCTTTAAATCCTGATAGATATCCGCCAAGTCTTCGCTTATATTGGCTGAAATAGGAGTTTCGCTATATTTCATGTCTTGAAGGAAAACCTCAAGATAAGTATCGTTCGCGCCAAAAATAGTATTCAACTTGGATGTAATGTAATCATAATCTTCCTCTGTTACTGATATTTCCGGATTATCCTCGTTTACGGTATCCGTTTCAGGGATAAGGGATGCTTTTAGATAAAGCAGCGGAAGTATTTTGGTAAGTTTATCTGTCAGTTCCGACTCAATAATATTATTATCAAAATTTTCAAGGTAAGCGCAGTATTGTACTGCAACTGTCACAAACTCAATAGAATCTCGCGAATAAACTATTTCTTTCAATTCATCAGCCATATTTGGAGTATTACTTTTGCAATAACAAATTTAAGTGGTTATTTATGAAAAATGAAATGGACACGGATAAAAATAACCGTGCCCATATTATATTGTTATTATTTCTTGGAAATTTATTCAGATTGTCCTTCTTGATTGATTATACCGGAAATATTTTCTTCTTTAATTTCTATTTCGACATTTCGCGGAGGTTCCTCAGCTTCTTTCAATAGCTCTTCAGAACGAGATACCCATTGACGTTCGCCGAATACTTTCTTCAGGTCGTCAGAAAAGATTACTTCTTCGGTAACTAAAAGGTTTGCTAATCGGCCATGACCGTCGGAATGTTGACGCAGCAATTGTTTCGCACGCTCGTATTGCCCATTAATCATACTTTGCACCTCCTTATCGATAACCAAGGCTGTTTCTTCGCTGTATGGTTTTGTAAAACCATATCCTTCGCCGGATGAATCATAATAGCTCAGATTCGGAAGCTTTTCGCTCATCCCCAGATAGGAAATCATTGCATATGCCTGTTTTGTTACCCGCTCAAGGTCGTTTGCTGCACCGGAAGAAATATGCCCGATAAAGACTTCTTCGGCGGCACGTCCACCAAGTAAGGCGCACATCTCGTCAAGCATCTGTTCTTTTGTTGTTATCTGTCTCTCTTCCGGCAGATACCATGCAGCGCCTAATGCTTTACCACGAGGAACAATCGTTACTTTTACCAATGGATTGGCATATTGTAAGAACCAACTTAAGGTAGCATGTCCGGCTTCATGGATTGCAATTGTTTTCCGTTCGTCCAGAGTTGTAATTTTATTCTTTTTTTCAAGTCCACCTACTATGCGGTCTACTGCGTCGGTAAAATCTTCTTTCTGTACTACTTTTTTATTTTTGCGGGCAGCGATTAGCGCAGCTTCGTTACATACATTTGCTATGTCTGCGCCCGAAAATCCCGGAGTTTGGCGCGAAAGGAACTCTACATCTACCGTGTCATCTATTTTGACAGGGCGCAGATGTACTTTGAAAATTTCTTTTCTATCATTCAGATCCGGTAGATCGACAGTGATCTGACGGTCGAAGCGTCCTGCGCGAAGCAACGCCTTATCCAGAATATCGGCACGGTTGGTAGCTGCGAGCAGTATGACTCCGCTGTTAGTACCGAAACCGTCCATCTCAGTCAATAACTGGTTGAGTGTATTCTCTCGCTCATCGTTAGACCCCATATTCAGATTTCTTCCACGGGCACGTCCGATAGCATCTATTTCGTCAATAAATATAATACATGGAGATTTTTCTTTTGCCTGTTTAAACAAGTCTCTCACACGGGATGCACCCACGCCGACAAACATTTCCACAAAGTCGGAACCGGACAATGAGAAGAATGGGACATTCGCCTCGCCGGCAACTGCTTTAGCCAGTAATGTTTTCCCTGTTCCCGGAGGGCCTACAAGCAAAGCTCCTTTAGGGATTTTACCTCCAATTTCCGTATAGCGGGAAGGGTTTTTCAGAAACTCTACGATTTCTTCAATCTCTTCTTTCGCTTCGGATAATCCTGCTACATCTTTGAAAGTAACCCGCAAATCGGAACCTTTGTCATATAGTTGAGCCTTGGATTTCCCTACGCTGAAAACTCCGCCGCCTCCTCCTCCGCTTGCTCCCGACATACGGCGCATCATATATATGAAGAGGCCGAATATAAGGATAACAGGCAAGAAGCTTAATAATATTTCGATGGCGCTGGTACTGGTTTCGTAGCTTACGTCGATGTCGTATTTATGTTCGGCCCTTACCTGATCGTAAAAATCGGAAAATTTGTCAGCCGATGGAATTCTTACAAGAATAGACGGATTGCTTCCGGCGCGTTCCGCTTCATTTTTGTATACATTCTTTATCGAATCGGGACGTACGTAGGCCTTCAGTGTATTATTCTTATTGTCGACGACAATTTTACTTATACTATTGTCTCTTACGTAACCCTGAAAGTCGGACCAAGGCACTTCCTTCGTGACACTATTGTCTGAGAAAAAGTACATGCCGATAATCGCTCCGAATACTATTAAATAGATCCAGTACAGATTAAAAGGCATTTTAGGGCGGTTTGTACCCGGGCCTTTAGGCTTATTGTCTCCTTTGTTATAATTATCCATAAAAAAATCTTACAGCTAGTTAATCGATATCCGGGATAGATTCTATTTTAGCATCAGCCCACAAATTTTCTATATTATAAAATTCGCGGAGTTCCGGAATAAACACATGTACAATAACTGTACCATAATCTATTCCTACCCAGCGACCTTCGCGCAATCCATCTGTTGATATAGGGCGCTCTTTTTTCTTCTTTTTCAGAGACTCTGTGATTTCATCCGAAATAGCAGTCACTTGTATAGGCGTGTTCCCTTCGCATATTACAAAATACTGGCAAATAGTTCCGGGAAGCTCTGTCATATCTACTATTACAATATTTTTAGCTTTCTTTTCTTGGCATGCAGCCACAATGTCGTTTACTAAATATTTTACTTCTTTCATTCGCGATTTTAAAAGTCAATTATAAATCAAGCTACAAATATACTCTGATTTTTTGAACAAAATGGGCATACTTGCTGGAAGAACAAATAATTAAAGACTTTTTCTTTAGGTCGAGGCTGGTTTTACCTGTTATTACAGGTTAATAATAGTGTTTTATTTTTATATTCGAGTCTATAAAAAAAGAGACCAGAGTATTTTCCTCCAATCTCTTTTATATTCATTTTCTTTTAGCCTATTACAACCTTTCAGATTTAGTATTCGTCTTCGTTAAAGAAGAAATCTTCTTTGCTCGGATAGTCAGGCCAAATATCTTCGATTGTATCAAAGGTTTCTTCTTCATCCTCTATTTCCTGTAAATTTTCAATTACTTCAAGAGGAGCTCCCGAACGTTGGGCATAGTCGATCAACTCTTCTTTTGTTGCAGGCCATGGCGCATCTTCTAATTTAGATGCCAGTTCTAAAGTCCAATACATAATATCTTAGTTTTAACAGTTTGCTGTTTTTTATAATTCCGCAAAAGTAACATTATTTCTTATATTAAGCTCTGATTCCAAAATATTTCTTTTCCTTTTTTATTACTTTCTTTTCTCGCCAGTAAGAAAAAATAATCTGACAATCTGTTAACAAACATAAGGATTTGATCGTCAACGGGAAATTCATCCTTTACTCTGTGTATACAACGTTCTACCCGTCGGCATACTGTGCGGCATATGTGCGCTCTGGAAGCCGATTCGCTTCCTCCGGGCAGAACGAATTGCCGTAGTTGTGGCAGTTCACTATCCATTCGGTCCATTTCGCTTTCGAGCAAGGCGATATTATTGTCTGTAATTATGCTTGCCGCTTTGGGCGGGATAGCTTCTGTTTCTGTAGCGAGGTATGAGCCGACCGTAAATAATTTATGTTGAATAAAAGAAAGAACTTCCAGATCATGTTTGTCATCTACCTCCTGAATGAGAAATCCCACGAAAGAGTTAAGCTCATCTGTTGAGCCATAGGCTTCGAGCCTGATATGCGACTTTACTACGCGTTTGCCACCTACAAGAGAAGTCATGCCCTTGTCTCCTGTCTTAGTATATACAGAACTTTTTTTCATCCCTTTTCTATTTAGAAACTTATTTTGTATTCCCATCTGTATAGTGTTTTATCAAAAAACACTATGCCTATATTAAACAAGTCCAGAACGACAGTTCTTGAGTCCATGTTTATGATACTTTTCCATAACGCTTGATTGCGTTTCTTTGTTCGGATACCCTTGACAATTATAAATGTTTTTTCATAGGAAATATCAGATAAATATTGAACAATATTATCCGGTAACGGAAAACGATTTAGATTAATGAGTATGCAATCCGGCTTACAATCCGGTATAACGAGTTTTTCGCTTGGGTATAATCTGATATTTTTATCCCATATCGCATATAGTTTTTTAGCTTCATTATATTTCTTCGCAGACGGTTCCAGGCAAGCGCAGACTATGTTATCTGAAGGCGCTGTCAGAAAGAGGGTTGTTATCCCGTATCCGGAACCAATTTCTAATATATGTTGTGCCGAAAAATAATTTACCAACCTGAAATATAACTTATCCTCTTTCGACAAGGATGTTTTTTTTAGATGAGCACTCTCCAGCGCGTATCTTATATCTTCATACACATGGTAAGGTGTTTTTTCCTCAATAACTTTGGTTATCAGATTAAATACAAATGGTGAATGTATACCGTGTCCCCTGTGATGGCGGATTTTATATAAAAGCTTTAATCCCGTCCGAGTAAACTTATATATGCGCGGCATGTCAGAATAACTTAACGTAATATGTCAATTTCGCGGAGATAACCCTGTTGGCAGAGCGGGAAAACACATCAGATTTTGTATTATTGTAGATGTCTCCCAGTCCAAAAGCATATCTTCCTTCCAAAGCAAAACTTCCTATGCCCGTTCTAAACTCAAGTCCCATTCCGGCTACCAAACCATAGTCTATTTTTTTATCGGCCATACGGTAATATTGATGGGTGGCCATCGTTTCAGGTACGTCCCCGCTGGATAGATAGTCAGATAATGCCCGGTTCATTTTCTCGCTATCACTTATCAGGAAACTGATCTTAGGGCCTAAGTTTAATATAAATCTTACTTTATTTCCAAAATAGATATGAGCCAGGAACGGAAGTTCGAGATAATTCAGCTGATGGGAATGTTCGTATTGCGGAGTATTTGGCGGAGTATCGAAACTTTGCTCCCATCCTTGTTGGCTGTAATTTAGTTCAGCTATAAAACCTAAATGATTTTCGGAAAGATAACGGACTGCAACGCCCCCATGATATTGAAGCATGTTTTTGGTACTGGGACCTCTGCTTAGCCTTGTCACCTGGAAATCAACAGATGAGAATGTGGGGCCAAAACCAATTCCTACATTCCATTCCGGCTTGAATTCTTTCTTCTGTCCGTAAGACAACAGAGTAATAATCGGAAAAATCAGGAAAAGAATATATCTCTTTATCATTATTTGCTAATATCTACTTTTTCTATTACGGAATTTGTTTTATAATGAACGAAATACAAACCGTTATTGATGTATCCTCCTCCTTTGCCATTTACACGTTCGAAATTTACGGCAGATTGCAGGGGTTGTACTTTCATCTTTGTCAGGTCAGACTCGAATCCACTTCCATATTGTTTCAAGGCGGTTAAGAAAAACAGTCCTGAGTCGTATCCCAAATATCCCCACTTGGGAAATGAATTAATCATATTTTTACCATACCATGACTTATATTGGTTCGCCACATCTTGGACCTCTTTTTGTTGTTCGTCTAAAAAAAAGATACTATAGATATAAGAATCGGACTTGTGTAAAGCTTCTGCGTGTTGTGTGTATGCCTGCCATTCAGGGTAGCCAAATAGCGATACCGACGATGAGCCGAGGAGTTCTATTGTTGCTAATACTTTTCGCAATGTGGTTTCGGAGGAAGAAGCCGGCACCAATATGTTTCTTCCCGACCTTAAATTCGCATTCATATTTTCAAGCAAGTTTTCCGAACCGGTTATAGTTTTATATTGAATGTTAGATTTTGACAATCCTTTTTTCAGTTCCGCGACAAAATCCGCTTTATCATTCGACCCTGTCTCCGAAATAAAAACAACATTGTAGTCACCAAATTTTTTCACAAAAGCCGAAACTATTTCAGGATAAAGATTAGAATGGGACGTAGTCATCTGGAACAGATCCGGATCACTCTCTATGGAGCTTGTCGATCCAAAAGGTATTACATATTTGATACCTGTCTTTTTCGAAAATTTGGACATTGTCTCTATTTGTTGCTTGGATACTCCTCCTATCATAAGGTTAAGGCTTTTTACTTCATTTGTCCCAAGCAGGCTTTCCAGCCTTTTTGTGTTTTTCTCAGGGCCTGCATCAAATGTGTAAATCTCGGCATTTAGTCCTTTTGCCTTCAGGTCTCTAAGGGCTAGCAAAAAGCCTTCGTAATACTCTGCCAGCTTATCTTTCTGGATGCTGCTACCGGCATCTGTAAATGAGAAGAATATTCCTATTCGTACTGTTTCACCTTTGGAAGCGCTTTCTGTTGTTATTTCCGGCTCTACCGGTCTACGGTTATCATAAGCAGGCGAAGATGCTTTTCCCGGAATGTTTAATGCCATGCCTTCCCTCAGTCCGGTATCTTTTATAGATGGATTAGCCGCCAGAAGTGATTCAACGGAAACATTGTATTTTTTACTGATGCTGTATAAAGTCTCTCCTTTCTGTACGCTATATGCAGTTGAAATGTTTGTCACAGGTTCAAACTTGGGTATCTTTATTGTTTTGCCTGTTTTAAATAAACTTTCGTTTAACCCCGGATTTGCATCTTTGATGTCATCTACGGATATATTATACATACGGGCTACGGAATAAAGGGTTTCTTTAGCTTCTATCAGGTGATTGCTATATCCGGATATGGCTTTGCCTTTCGGGATCCGTAGCTTGTCGCCGGCTTTGATCCCTTTTTCAGCGCCGGGATTCATTGCGTATATCTGTTGAACGGTAGTGTTATACATAGCAGCAATGGAGTATACTGTTTCTCCTTTAGCGACGGTATGTATTATAATATCGTCGTAAGTAGATTCCACAGAGAAAGGTGCTGTATGCAGAGTCGCAGCATTAGTAAAGAATATCCCGGTAGAACTAGCCGTCAGGATAAACATTAATAAAAATACCTTCTTTAAATTCATGCCAATATAGTTAAGTATAATACGCAAAAATACAAAAAATGAGGATTATCCAATTATTATTGTCGATACAAATCCAATTATATTAAAGTAATATAGGAATAATATACTAAAGAGGTCGTCTATCGGACTAGTAGGAGGGTGTCCAAAAAGATAAAGATGAAACTCCCTGTCATTGGTAGGGCGATAGCCCGAAGCAATCCATGAATCGGCCCCTCCAACCTCCCCTTTCGGGGGAATCAGTAGTTGAAACGTTCGGTTATTCGCATCAACTTCTCTGTGCGCAATCACAGATAGCTTGCGTTCTCAACATATGCTCATCACTGCCGCGCCCTGCCGGGCTTGCCCTTACTTTTGGCATTGCCCAAAAGTAAGCAAAAAGCTAGCGCTTCGTCCCTCGGCGACCCACAACCGGTTTGCCGGCTGAAAGGGACGAACGGGCTATCGCCCCGTCCCATTCTACGCCGCCTGCACCGTGTGGGTGCCCCGCCTGCGGAACTAATGCGCGGGAGGCTGACGCACGACAAGCGGCTGCCTTGTCTGGCTTTAGCTGCGCCGTTAGCTTCAAGTACGGGGCACCCATAGGACGAAGAAGGCGTTAAAAACAAAAACGTGTCTGAGCTTATCAAATGATTCGTATTATACAAAACCCGGAGCGAGTTTTTTTGTTTAGCCTTTAAGTCCGTTATGGGTCGGACGTTGAAGCGGGGGCGCAAAAGCGTTTTTGGTTCCTTTTGGGGCTTAGGCCAAAAGGGACGCAAGCAATCTGTGATTGCGCGCAGAAGAATAAGGATGAAAATAACCGAACGTTTTCATCCAACAGGAATAGCATTAACTACTGATTGGCATTAATAAGGTCAATATATAAAGAAAGTGAGGGTGTGTCAAAAGTAAAACAATACTATCAAAGTGTTACCCTCTCTGTCATCCTGAGTGCAACGAAGAATCTCGACTTTCAAAAAAAGATCCTTCACTCCGTTCGACATGACAACCAACGGTCACAGGAGCGTAGCGTATGTAAATAGATAGTAAAAAAATACTTTTGACACACCCCTATTTGCAAATATTTTAATTTGTTTTGTATTTATATTTCACTTGAGCCAGTTCCTCATTTGCTTTTTCTATTTTTCCCTTGAGGCTTTCTTTGTAGGCTACCGTTTTTTTATACAATTCCTCGTCTCCCGTAGCAATCATCTGCAAGGCCAGAATAGCAGCATTAAGAGCGCCGTTTATCCCTACAGTTGCAACCGGAATACCCGGGGGCATTTGTACGATAGCCAATAAGGCATCCAGTCCATCGAGCGAAGCATCGACAGGAACACCTATCACAGGAATAGAAGTCATTGAAGAAATCACCCCCGGTAAATGCGCTGCCATGCCTGCCGCGGCTATAATAACCTTTATACCCCTCTGGTGCGCCCCTTTAGCAAAAGCCTCTACCCTTTCAGGTGTGCGATGAGCCGACAAAGCATTTATTTCGAAAGGAATCTCCATTTCGTCAAAAAACTTTGCGGCCTTTTCCATAACAGGAAGATCGGATGTACTTCCCATTATAATGCTCACAACCGGGTTCATTGTTTATTTCCCTATTAATGATTTGTAATCAGTGGCAGATAGCAGGCTATCTAATTGAGTGCTATCACTGACTGCGATTTTTATGATCCATCCTTTACCATAAGGATCTTCATTGATTAACTCCGGCTTATCTTCCAACTCAGCGTTTACTTCAAGCACTTCGCCTGCTACAGGCATCAGAAGGTCAGATACGGTTTTCACAGCTTCCACACTACCGAAAACGCCGTCTTTATCAATTGTTTCACCTTCTGTAGTCACGTCTACATAAACGATTTCACCCAATTCGCTTTGCGCAAACTCTGTGATACCTACAAGAGCCGTGTCGCCCTCAACTTTGATCCACTCGTGATCTTTAGAATACTTTAAATTTTCAGGAAAGTTCATAGTTATTTATGTTATAAATTATAAGTTTTTCAGAAAAATGACAATTCCCCAATATGCGCCTATCCATACAGTGAAATACGAAACTACGATACCAATCAGGAATCCTGCATATACCTGAGCAGGTGTATTCCTGTTGAGAGTAAGACGCGACACTCCCAAACTCCCCGCTAAGATAAACAAAATGATGAACAAAACAGATAGGTTGAGTCCTTTAATGTTATAACAAATTGACATAATGCTACCGATCAGTCCTCCTATACCCAGCATATAAACGCTAATTTTCCAGAACATTAATACCAAAGCATATATAATTAATAGCATCATTGGGACTGCTAAAACAGCCAAAAACCAAATAGTAAGTTTCGCCGAAAAGAAATAATAGAAAAGAAGCCCATACGAAAAAAAGAAAATAGTGAAAGGTAAAAATCGCTCTCCTTTTCTAAATTTATAATCTGAGATCAATTTCGTCACTTTCAATGTATAAATACCACTCACCGGAATGGCACAAGACAGAAAGAAAGCGGGTGCAATAAATTGAATGAACTGATTACCGTACAAGAACTTGAAATCTGTATATATAAATATAAAAGTAATAACATAAACCACCATCAGAAGAGGGGTTAACACAAAAGAAATAATACGGGCAAGTATCGGACCTTTCTTTTCCGATTGTTCATAGCGAAGAGAGGTTGTAGTTATCACTTCGTCATCCATTCTCATTTCTCTATCTTTTTCTTCCATCATATTTCTTTTCTTAACCGGGCAACAGGGAAATTCATTTGCTCTCTGTATTTAGCTACTGTCCGACGGGCAATTATATAGCCCTTCTCTTTTAATATTTCCGATAGCTTATCGTCTGTCAGCGGCTTCTTCTTATCCTCGTTTTCTATGCACTCTTTCAATATAGCCTTAACTTCCCTTGATGATATTTCTTCTCCCGTATCGGTTTGCATCGACTCCGAAAAGAAATACTTAAGGGGATAAACGCCAAAATTGGTCTGTACATATTTGCTGTTACTTACACGCGATATAGTGGAAATATCATAACCCGTACGCTGAGCCACGGCTTTCAATATCATCGGCTTTAACTGAGCCTCTTCCCCTGTAAGAAAAAAATCATATTGTAAGTTCATAATCGCTTCCATGGTACGTTGCAAAGTATCCTGCCGTTGTTTGATGGCTTCAATAAACCATCGTGCGGAATCCAGTTTTTGTTTAACGAACAACACCGCATTCTTATTGTCTGTGGACATGCTGTCTTTGTTTTCAACATATCCCTTCAACAAGTTTGAATATTCACGGCTTACACGCATATCGGGTATATTCCTGTTGTTCAGACTAAGGAATAATTCTCCATTATATGATTCTACTATAAAGTCGGGGATAATAGTACTCAACGTAGCAGACAGAGAATCGCCCCATGTATTTCCCGGTTTGGGATTCAGGGTGGTAATTTCCTGTATTATATCTTTCAATTCAAACTCATCGATACCCAATTGCCTGATTATTTTCTCATAATGTCTTTTGGAAAATTCGTCAAAATAATCCGTAATAATCCGAATAGCATTATCTACCTCACCGGATTTTTCTTTCCTGTTCAATTGAAGGAGTAAGCATTCCTGCAAATTCCGCGCTCCTACTCCGGCAGGTTCAAACTCTTGAATAACCTTCAGTAATTCTTCCAGCTTAGAGACAGGAATATCTAAATTCTGCTGAAAAATAAGATCATCGGAAATAGCGGATAAAGAACGATCCAGATAGCCATTTTCCTCGATACTGCCGATAATATATTCAGCCGTTTTTTTACTTTCTTCATCAAGTTCGCATTCGCCGAGCTGCTCAAGCAAATATTCATGTAAAGATCCCGCTACGGAAAAAGGAATATCGGACGGACGGGTCGATTGTTGCCCACTATTCCGGATCTGATAGTCGGGAATTTCGTCTTCATTCATATAATCGCCCAAAGCCAGATCTTCCTGAGAGATATTTGCATCATCATCAGGGCTGAAATCATCATCGTATTCCGAAACATCATCAGTAGGCTCAAGGCCTTCTTCCAATGCGGGATTATCTTCCAATTCTTGTTTTATACGCTCTTCAAGCTCAAGCACAGGCAATTCGGTTAACTTAATAACCTGCATTTGCAAAGGTGATAACTTTTGCTGCTGTTTGAGTTGTAACTGCTGTTTCAGAGCCATAAATCAGGATGCTTTCATGTAAATGCAAAGATAAAACAATAATTTATAACCAAAGGTTTTCGATACAAGATTAGATAAAACGTTTTTGTAACTTCACAAGACGACTTCGATAAATTTAAGAAAATTATCATCCCCGGTTGTAAAATGGGTAATAATAAGGTAATAACAGGTCATAATATGTAATAATATTTTGAACACCGGCATCTATCTTTGTCGCTGCTTTATGAGAGTGTGTCAAAAGTATTTTTACTTTCTTTTTGTCATGTTGAATGGAGTGAAACATCTCGTTTCTCAGGGTTGAGATCCTTCGTTGCACTCAGGATAACAAAGAAGGTAGCACATTGATAGTGCTGTTCTGCTTTTGGCACACCCCCGCCTGAAAATGCAGGAATCCTTTAGCGCAGGATGGCGTTTTCTTTGTCGGGTTATTTTAGGACGGAACAATTCTATGAAAAGAACAGACAGTTTAAGAGGATCATCTGCCATTTTTTTTATGGCAAAATCCTTCATTTTTTTTCCTGAAAATTTGGAAGTTAGCTGTTTTTTGTTAGAGAGTTACCCCTTACCTTATATATTTACGCGCACCCGCGTATTTATTATAACAATAATTTTATTAAAAACATACGGTGTCCTGTCTTTTTTTCCAGGCCATACCCATTTTACACACAGATTCCGGCTGTGCGGCTTATCTTTTAGCCGTACGGCTTTTTTATCCCCACTAATATAATAAAAAACATGAACAAAATGAAAGTAAAACTTACGATTGTTATACTGCTGCTCACAGCTTATGCCGGGGCAGTTTCCGCGCAGGTGACAATCGGTGACGGTACAGCTCCCCAGGATTTTTCGGTTCTGGAGATTTCCACGACAATGACCATAGGCGGGCTGCGCCTGCCGCAACTGACCAACGACCAGCGTATTGCCCTGACCAGCAGTGTTAAATTCCAGAACGAGATTGTCCTGAAAGGACGCGGGTTAATGATTTACAATACAACGAACGGCTGTGTGGAATACTGGAACGAACAGAGATGGATTTCGCTCTGTGAAGGATGCAGCGAGATAACAAGCGTATCGATCAGTGGCGGCACAAC
Source organism: Dysgonomonas reticulitermitis (assembly GCF_054601275.1). Classification (NCBI taxonomy): domain Bacteria; kingdom Pseudomonadati; phylum Bacteroidota; class Bacteroidia; order Bacteroidales; family Dysgonomonadaceae; genus Dysgonomonas; species Dysgonomonas reticulitermitis. Next base: position 15,078 of record NZ_BAAHWU010000006.1, read on the forward strand.
CATCACCCAATGGGCAAGAACTGCTATTACCCTGACTGCCAACGTAACGGGAGGAACGCCAACCTCGTATGAATGGTACCTGGGTGGTTCGAAGGTAGCTACAACGGCTACCAGTACATACACTGTACCGCAAGGCGTGAAAGATGCATCCGGTACCAAAGCCTATACCGTTAAGGCGATAAACGCCTGCTCGGATGCGACCAGTTCGGTCGCTAATGTAGTGGTAACGGCTTGTACCAAGATAACAGGCGTATCGATCAGCGGCGGTACCACCATCACCCAATGGGCAATCCCTGCTGTCACCCTGACCGCCAACGTAACGGGAGGAACGCCAACCTCGTACGAATGGTACCTGGGTGGCGTGTATGTTACTACAACGACTACCAATACCTACACTGTGCCGCAAAGCGTGAAAGATGTAGCCGATACCTATACCTATACCGTTAAGGCGATAAACGCCTGCTCGGATGCGACCAGTACGGCCTCTAATGTAGTGGTAACGGCTTGTGGCAAGATAACAGGCACATTGATCAGTGGCGGTACCACCATCACCCAATGGGCAACCACTGCTATTACCCTCACCGCCTACGTAACGGGAGGAACGGCAACCTCGTACGAATGGTACCTGGGTGGCACGATGATTCCGGGAGCGACTAACAGTACCTACACTGTACCGCAAAGCGTGAAAGATGCAGCCGGTACCTATACCTATAGTGTTTGGACGTCAAACGCCTGCACGGGTTCCTACTCTATAACGACGAATGTAGTGGTAACGCCTTATCCCAAGATAACAGGCGTATCGATCAGCGGCGGTACGTCTATCCTCCAATGGGCAACCACAGATATTACCCTGACTGCCAACGTAACGGGAGGAACGCCAACCTCGTACGAGTGGTACCTGGGTGGTTCGAAGGTAGCTACAACGGCTACCAATACATACACTGTACCGCAAAGCGTGAAAGATGTAGCCGGTACCGGTACCAGTACCAAAACCTATGCCTATACCGTTAAGGCGATAAACGCCTGCTCGAATGCGACCAGTTCGGCCACTAATGTAGTGGTAACGGGTTGCGGCGCTTATCTGGCAGGAACCACGTGGAAGGCGTTTATGTGCCATAACCTGGGGGCGGACCAGAGCCTCCCACCTTTCACTCCGGCTAAAGGATTGAACGGAGATTACTACCAGTGGGGCTATAAAGCCGCCGTAGCCGGTGTGGATGGTTTATACTTCGGCGTCTGGAACACTACTGCCGCACCTAATGGCGCCTGGTCTAGCACTACAAAAACGTATAACGACCCTTGTCCAACAGGACTACGCCTTCCAACATCTGACGAGTGGGTTACTATAAGAAGTAATACTAGTAACCCAGTGACCTATGTGGGCTCCTGGACTGTAAGTGCAACAGGATTTGATTCTGGAATTAAACTAGGCAATTCATTATACTTACCGGCTGCCGGTTGGTTGAGAAGTACTACCGGAGCTTTACAAGTTCGAAACTCAGAGGGGCATTACTGGAGCCGCACTGCCGAAGATAGCGATGCCGCGCGTGCTTTTGCTTTCAGTGATGGGTATACTAGCTCTAATGTAATCACATCCAGGACTTACGGCTTATCTGTTCGTTGTATAGCACAATAAAAGCGACCGCAGGGCACGTGTCTTTATATATACGAGAGGCCGGGAGATTTTTCTTCCGGCCTCTCGTGGTATTGTAGCTCCTTATTTTTATTAAATCTGAGTTGACTTAATATCGTAAAAATTATCTTCTCATCTTTGGCATTTTACCACCCTTCATTTGGGTCATCATTTTCATCATTTTACGGGTTTCGTCAAACTGTTTGATTAGCTTGTTTACTTCCTGTATAGATGTTCCGCTACCCTTTGCGATACGTTGACGGCGACTGCCATTCAGAATTTCCGGACTTGTTCTTTCCTTCGGAGTCATCGAATAGATAATAGCTTCGATACTTTTGAAAGCATCATCATCTATATCCATGTCTTTGATGGCCTTACCTACGCCGGGAATCATTGATGCCAGATCTTTCAGGTTACCCATTTTCTTGATCTGTTGTATTTGCCCGATGAAATCGTTGAAGTCGAATTGGTTCTTCGCGATTTTCTTTTGCAAACGGCGTGCTTCTTCTTCATCGTATTGCTCTTGTGCTCTTTCTACGAGTGAAACGATATCGCCCATCCCCAAGATACGGTCAGCCATACGTTCAGGATGGAATACATCCAATGCATCCATTTTCTCACCTGTACCAACAAACTTGATTGGCTTGTCGACTACCGACCGGATAGACAATGCAGCTCCACCACGGGTATCACCATCGAGCTTCGTTAGTACAACCCCGTCAAAATTCAACCTGTCGTTGAATTCTTTGGCTGTATTAACCGCATCTTGCCCCGTCATGGAGTCTACTACAAAGAGAATTTCGTTTGGTTTCACGGCATCTTTTATTGCTGTGATCTCTTTCATCATCTCTTCATCGATCGCCAGGCGTCCCGCTGTATCTATAATAACCAGGTCGTGACCATTCTGTTTTGCCTGTTTGATCGCATTTTGTGCTATCTGAACAGGGTTCTTATTACCTTCTTCGAAATAAACAGGAACTTCAATTTGTGATCCTAGTATTTTCAATTGCTCGATGGCGGCAGGGCGATACACGTCTCCGGCTACCAATAACGGATTTTTTCCCTTTTTAGATTTAAGCATTTTGGCCAACTTCCCTGAGAAAGTGGTTTTACCCGAACCCTGAAGTCCCGACATAAGGATGATGGCCGGAGAACCTTTCAGATCGATATCCGTAGCTGTTCCTCCCATCAGGGTAGCCAACTCGTCGTGAACGATCTTCACCATTAATTGCTCCGGTCTCACGGCAGTTAGTACGTTCTGTCCGAGAGCTTTTTCCTTTACGGTTTCGGTAAATTGCTTGGCTGTTTTGTAGTTTACGTCGGCATCTAACAATGCCCGGCGTACGTCTTTCAGTGTTTCCGCTACATTTATCTCGGTGATTTTGCCTTCACCTTTCAGAATTTTAAACGAGCGTTCTAATCTATTACTTAGACTTTCAAACATATTGTATATTGTTGTTTATATTCAAATTACAGGAGCACAAAGATATAAACTTTTGGAATAAAGCGAAAACTCTTATGCCTTTTCTTGAACACTTTCTTCCTCCGCCCCTTTTCCTTTGGTTGTATGTCCCAGTCTGGTTATAGACGGAACGAAAAAGGCAAACGCACCTACAGCTACCATAGATATTCCCGCGATTATAAAAGCGTTAAGCAAGCCTATCCCGTCGGCTATAAATCCTGTTGCCAGTAGACCGGGAATGGACGGTAGCAAGCTGATACTGTCGTAAATAGAAAAAACACGGCCAAGGGCAGCGGGCTCTATCTTTGTTTGGAGAATAACAACAAAAGTGCTCCAGTATATAGCTCCTGTCAGTCCGGTTATACCGGTGATAACTACGAAGATAATGAATGCCGAGGATGGAAGTAAACCCATTAACCAGAAAGCAACGCCCAAAATAATAGTCATAAGGTTTATAACAACAACCTTATTGACCGTCTTCATAAATTTGATGCTAACGATAGCCCCTCCGAGCAGCATACCTATTCCCCATATAACTTCCACAATACCCATTTCAAAAGCTTTTCCTCCAAAATGTCCGATGGTTAACAGTGGGTACAAAGCTGCTGTGGGCACTAAAAAGAAAGTAATAATAACGACACAGATCAACAAGTATGACAAGCCCCTGTCATGAAACATATAACCGACTCCTTCCTTTATTTCTCTCCAGATATTTGGGGTTGCATCTTCTTTCTTTTCGGGATTCGGGATTGTTACAAACAGGAGTGAAGTGCAGGCTATAACAGCACCCACTACATCCAGCAACATTACGTATGTCATATCGAAGAAAGCAACAAGCATGGCGCCCAATGCCGGGCCTGCAATATTACTGACCGATTGTATCATCTGACTGATGCCTGCTACACGCATCAATTCGCTTTCGGGCGCAAGCAGTGGTACCGATGCCTGCATGGCTGGTGCATGGAATGCACTTCCGGCAGAACGTAGAGCCAAAAGGATATAGACTTCCCACACTTCTATTTTTTCGAAAAAGAATAGAACGGCAAGAACGGCTGAACAAAATGCCACAAAGCTGTCGGCAAGTATCATTGTCCGACGGCGATCCCATCGGTCAACAAATACGCCGGTAAAAAGTCCTAAAACGATAAAAGGTAACAGGGTAGCCAGCATAGCCATTGCTAATACTTCGGCCGAACCTGTTTTCATGGTCAGCCAAAAGACGACTGCAAACCCTACAATAGAGCTGCTGAGCATAGAGAAAAACTGCCCCGACCATATTATCGCGAATGTCCTCTTCCAACTATTCATACTTTCGGGTGCAAAGATAATTTTGTCATAGCTTTATTGCGCGAATTATTACAGAAAGTAGATAAAAATAATCTTTTTTCACAAAAACATCTCACACCACTTATCAAACTGTTCCACCGATTTTCTTCCATGCCTGGAAATACTTTTTCTTATTCGCTCAACACTTTTTTCCTCTCCTAAGCGAGTTTTAGAATAAAAACAATCGGCGAAGCAAATTATTTGCTCCTCTATGCTAACAGGTACCATTTCGCGGTGCGGAAGAGGCAGATTTTCTTCAACTATTTGTTTTAGGGTGAGTCCTGTTCCCGTATGTCTTTCACATACTAAGGCATGTTTCGGATAACCTAATCTGTCTAATATATCTCGTCCTAAATAACCATGACAAATGTAGTCGTGCATGCCGTAGCATTTGATAGACGGGGCATGCGTTAGAAAAATACCAATGTCATGGAGCATCGCGGCCTCTTTTACAAAGTCAATGTCTATATTCAGTTCAGGATGATTTTTGGATATGGAAACAGCTTTGTTTGTAACATCTGTACTGTGACTGATTAATATATCGTAGAGTTCGGTGTTCTTTTTATAACATTTTTCGATGATGGCAATTGTATCCATTTTATTTCAGGTTCGGTTATTCGTATATTTGATAAAAACAGCTTTTATTCAAAAAAGTTCTGTAATTTAGTGGTGGAACTATAAACTTCCCAAATTTAGAAATTATCTTGGGATAACAAAAACAAGGAATGCAGATAGTTGTTATATCTTCTGAAAAGTAATATGGAACAGTATGTCCGGGAACGATACTAGAAAATGCCCGTTATGTGGAAAAAATACGACCGGAGAAGAAGTATTTTGCCGCGATTGTCAGGAAATAGCTCAGGATTCATATTCTGAAGAATTCTTGGTTCGGGAGTATAATGAGGATATTCAGGAACAGGAAGAAATAATTTCTTCACCGGAAATGCTTGAAAAAGAACCAGATGTATATGACGAAAAGTCTCTTTCCGTTGACAAGGGAAACAAGAAGGGCAGATTCTTTTTGGTAGCCGGGCTTATTCTGATTTTACTTATTGGTGGCGCTGGAACCTATTATTATCTGCAAGATAAAAAAGCTAAAGAGACTGAAGTTAGCTATTGGAATCAGTGTATAGACGAAAATACCCCACAGGGTTATTCTAAATATTTACTACAATATCCTGACGGAAGGTTTGGCGAAGAAGCCAGATCTAAAATAGTTGAATTACGCGAGGAAGAGCAGAAGGAATGGGAGAAACTTCGCGAAACAAACGATGTAGATGCCTTGTTTTCTTTCCTGACCGATCACCCCGAAACTCCTTATGTAAGAGAAATTCGCCATTCAATAGATTCTCTTAGTTGGCTGAAGACTATAAGCGATAATACTGCCGACAGTTATCTTGCTTATCTCGAAAATATAAAAATAGGTCGTTTCGTCGGCGAACATCAGACAAAAGCCCAAGAAAGATATGACTATCTGAGCCAGTTGAGGCCTGTAGAGGGAGAAGAACTCACCCGGATAAAAAAGGAAATCGCCGGTTTTTTCAAATCATTGTCTGATACAAATGAAAAAGATTTAGCGAAGAGAATGCTTCCCACATTGGCTGAATTTTATGACGCGCAGAATCAATCCTCCAAAAATATTATTGAGTCCATCAAATCGGAGTTTAAGAAAAACAAGATACGAAGCATTTCTTATACTCCGGTAGCTGATTCCATTGAAGCTATTGTAGATAACAAAGGAATTTATTTCATAACACTCCCTGTAAAAGAAGAAAAAAACTATACTGACCAAAAAAAGAAGAAAGAGATTTCTGAATATGTACTAAATCTTGAGATAGACAACAATAAACGCCTGCAAACTGTTTATAAAAAGTAGTAGATCATTTTTAAACATATAACTTTATATGAAAAGCCCGTTATAGATAACCTCTATATCTATATTTTTTTGACAAAGCCTTTAATTATTGCACATTTTTACTACTTTTGTGCGATTATTTTAAATAAACAATAAAATAGGAAATGAATAACAATTTATTAAAAGGTAAGAGAGGTATTGTCTTCGGTGCCCTGAACGACAAATCTATCGCCTGGAAAGTGGCTGAAAAAGCCGTAGAACAAGGTGCTACTATCACACTATCAAATACGCCTGTAGCAGTAAGAATGGGAGAAACAAATGCTCTGGGTGAAAAATTAAATGCAAAAATTATCGCGGCAGATGCTACCAGCGTAGAAGATCTGGAAAGAGTATTTACCGAGTCGATGGAAGTTTTGGGAGGAAAGATAGATTTTGTTCTTCACTCTATCGGTATGTCGATGAACATGCGTCATAAAAGAGATTATGATGATCTGAACTATGAGTTTTACGACCGTACTTTGAATATTTCTGCTACTTCATTTCACAAAATGATGCAGGTGGCGAAGAAGATGGATGCTATTTCGGAAGGCGGATCTCTTTTAGCTCTTACTCACATTGCCGCACAACGTACTTTCACCGGGTACAATGATATGGCAGATGCTAAGGCTTTGCTGGAATCGATTACCCGTAGCTTTGGATATGTTTATGGCCGCGATAAAGGTGTGCGCGTAAACACTGTATCCCAGTCGCCCACGCTGACTACGGCCGGGCAAGGTATCGGAGGTATGAATGCATTCCTTGATTTCGCGGAAAAAATGTCTCCGCTCGGAAACGCGGATTCGGACGAGTGCGCCGATTACTGTATTATGATGTTCTCAGACTATACCCGTAAAGTAACGATGCAAAATCTTTTCCATGACGGAGGATTTTCAAACATGGGTCTTACTCAGGCTATTGTTGAAGATTATATCGAGAAGAAATAAGAAGAAAATATATAAAATAGAAAAGCCGCTTGGTGTTCCGAGCGGCTTTTTTTATTATCGAGTTAAAGTTACATTACAGACCTAATTTCTTTGCAATAGCAGCAGGAACTCCACCTTTATTTATCATGATACTCATTGTTTTGTATTTAACAAAAGCTTCTGAAGCATACCATATACCTTTGTATTTTCCGGTTTCTCCCCAAGAATTTTTTACCAGATAATATTTTGTCCCATTTTGGTCTTTTGCGATACCATATATTTGCATTCCGTGATCGTCTGTCGTTTCCTGATTATCGAAGGCTATCTGGCGCATTTCTTGTGTAATAGATTTTTCTTTTACCGGACCTTGATCGGCTTGAGTTTTGAGGCGGCTGTTCTTTTCCGCTTGTGGTAATCCTAACCAATGAGCCTGATCGGAACCTACATTTTCAGGAGCTTCTTCGTCGAGGATAACGGCTATGCCATTGCGGGTAAATCCGATTTCGCTTACATCTGTAGCCCAAGCAACTGTATAACCATTATTAAGAGCGTTATCGATTACCTGCATCATTTCGTCTACCGGAACATTATACGATGGAGACCAGCGCCAGTTGTCCGGAATTTCCAATGCAAACGGTGCATAGAAAGGGTGGTGCGTAAACGAAGTGATCGAAATATAGTTTTTACTATCCAATCCTAATGACTGAGCTAACGATTGAGGGGTTGATTTCTTCCCTTGATATTGGAATTCGTGAGGAAATGCTCCGAAGTAAGCATCAAGAATCCCATTTAACCCGGTTGCCCAAACAGGCGATAGTTTTCTGTTTTTGTTAGCAGCAATTCCTTTCACATAACCTGAAAGTCCGGCTTCTACTTCTCCGTGCTTATGTGTTGTCTCGCCATAGTTGAGTCCGGTGTACGCTTCATTTGGAACAACTCCGTATTCGTTCAGAGTTTCTACTACATCGGCAAATGATCCGCCTTGTGCAAAATTAAGGTTGCCGCCAACTCTCACGTATTTCTCTGCTTTATCGGCATAATTACGGCGAACGATGTACATTTCTGAAAGGTCGTATTCTCCTTTGTTCATACGAAGAAGTTCCGACTCAAGGAATGCTACTCCGGAAAAACTCCAGCAGGTACCGCTGTTTCCCTGATTTTTAATAGATGTTATTGGGTTTTCCTTGACTGTTGTAAATTCATAACCCTGGGCATAACTACCCAATGCCATCAATAAGAATACTGATAATACAAATAAATTTCTCATATATGCTCTTTTATATTTAAGATGTGAATATCTACTATTCAATGTGTGGCTCACTGTCGGCACCTATTTGTTTTTTTAATTCGGGATAAGCGATGCGCATATGATTCATGCTAATCAGCTTTTCGCAAAAGACCTCTTTCACAATTTCTATATCCTTGAAAGTGATAGGAGCATTTCGGAATAAGCCATCACTCAGTTGCCCGTCAATAAGCCTGTTAACTAATTCGGTGATAGATTCTCTACTTACGTCTTTTAAGCTTCTGGAGGCTGCTTCAACCGTGTCCGCCATCATTAGTATAGCTGTTTCGCGTGTAAATGGATTCGGACCCGGATATGTGAAATCTGCTTCGTCAACTTCTTCTTCCGGATGGCGATTTACATACGAATTATAGAAATATTTGGCTTTCCCCTTTCCATGGTGGGTTTCAATAAAATCAATAACCTGTTGAGGTAAATTATGCTTTTTGGCTATTTTTACCCCTTCTGCCACATGATCGATAATAATACGGGCGCTTTCTTTCTCAGAAAGCCCGGCATGCGGATTAAATCCTTCTATTTGATTTTCTGTAAAGAAAATAGGATTCACCATTTTGCCTATATCGTGATAGAGAGCTCCTGTGCGTACTAATGTAGCATTTGCTCCTATGCGATGAGCGGCAGAAACTACTAGCGTAGAGACTTGCATGGAATGCTGAAATGTTCCGGGTGCAACTTCGGATAATTGTTGTAACAGAGGCCTGTTGGTATTTGATAACTCTATCATACTTACCTCGGATATAAACCCGAAAATGCGTTCACACATGTAGACTAACAGGTAGGCAAAAGTAACGAATACAAAATTGATACAAAAATACAGGTACATCCGCCAATTTTCCCGTATAAGGGATATATCTCCGTCGGTACATAATATCCAGGCAGTATAAGTGATTATATAAGTAAGTAGTATGAGTAGGGCGCAATATACCAGTTGTGACCGTTCGGATAGGTTCTTCAGACTGAAAACACACATAAATCCCACAAAAACCTGCAAGATAATGAATTGAGCCATTTGTCCCATCGGAAGCATAAGGGCGCAGATCATTACTATAGTGAGGTGAGAGGTCATTGCAGTTCTTGAATCGATGAATGTCCAAATGAGAATTGTAGGTACTGCAAACGGCACGAGATATATTAGCATGAACATTTTGGTGTCAGCCATAAGCCCTGTTATGACCGAAAATATACAGACTATGAGCAGTATGAATATTACGTTTCTTCTATTTCGATATTCTTCTATCCGGTAAAACATCAGATAAACCATTAAGGCCATTATGAAAACAGTTATCATAACTAATTCTCCGAACATGAGCCATCCCGGTTTAGCTTTTGTTCCCACTTTATCCGCGGCTTCGCTGGTATAGGAGTCAAGTATATTTTTTAGACGGGCATCGATAATTTCCCCTTTGTCTACAATTTTTTCACCATATTGTACTTCTCCTTCATACAAAGGGATTTGTTGGAGCCTGTCTTTTTTATCGTTGGACGATCTATCTTCATCGTAGTTGATATTAACTTCCAGATAGTCATTTAAGTTTATCGATTGAAGATGTTTTATATCTATATAAGGAGGCGCGTCATCTATAATTTTCTCATATGCTTGTTTTGGAGTATAAAATGAGGCCAGATATCTCGAATTTACAATGTTACTGTTGTTTTCGCTAAGGAGTAGTTGTTTTTTGGGCAACTGTTGTATTTTCTCGTAATCTCCAGGGGATATTATTCCGGCCTTATAGACTTCGTTAAGCTTTCTTGTAATATAGCTTATGTATTGATCCGGAACACTTTTCGCTTTAGCATCCGACTGAAATTGTGTCGAGGATTTTCTCGAAGTGGCAACATTTGTTTTGTAGTAAGGCAGGTATGTATGCATAATGCTGTCTTTTTCCTGCTGTATTTGTGCTTCAGATTTATGTATGTGAAATTTGAAAGGCGCTGTTAGCAGTCCATATTGCCAAGGTCTGTTTTCCGCGTACGAATACCTGTATTTGCCTTCGCGTGGCAAAAAAAACATTATAATTATAATAGTAAGGATAAAGAATACAGGAGTAGGAATTTTTATCCTTTGCCCAATTTCTTTAATCTTGTCTATTTGACCCATAAGTATATGGTTTTAAAATACAAATCTACAAGTTTATTTTTAATAGAATATAAAAATCTTGATAAAAGGGTGACTATAAGCCCAGAATATCCATCACACGATGAACAACTCCCATGTTGGAACGCACATAGTTGCCTGCATGGGCGCCGGCAGCCTTCAAAATATCGTCGTAATGCAGAAACTCATCCATGAGTCCCCTGAAAGCCTGGTAGTCGGATATGGAATATCCGCCTCCTTGTTCTATAAGCTGCTGTGCTTCAAGGAATTTTTTGAAGTTGGGACCGAATATGACAGGGATATTATATACTGCCGCTTCGAGCACATTGTGTATTCCCGCTCCGAACCCTCCTCCGATATATGCTATTTGTCCGTACCCGTATATGGACGATAAGAGCCCGAAGTTATCTATAATAAGGCAATCATAATCTTCCATCATTTCCGGAATGGCTTTTGAATAGCGGATATGAGGACGCTGTAAAAGGCCTTCCAAATATTTCAGATGCGCTTCATCTACTTCATGTGGCGCTATTATTAATTTTAAGGACGGGGTGCTGTTGAAGAAAGGTATGAGTATATCTTCATCTTTAGGCCATGTACTTCCGGCAACTAAAGTCTGTTCGTTTTCGCTGCTTGCCTTTCGAACAAAATATTCAACTATATTCAATTGCTTCGCTTGCTTCTGAATGTCGCCTACCCTGTCGAACCGGGTGTCGCCACATACAACAGTATTTGTGACTCCTATGCCATTTAGTAGCTTCACTGAGTTTTCATCCTGTACGCAGATCGATTTATATTTTTTCAGTAATCCCCTCATATCTTTTCCGTACCACCTGAAGAATATTTGTGATTCGCGAAATATAGCTGAAACAATATAGACAGGGATGTCTCTCTTATTCAGCTGGTTTACGAAGTTATACCAAAACTCATATTTGATGAAAACAGCTTTTTCAGGTTGTACGAGCTTTAAGAATTTTTTTACATTTCTTTTTTTATCGAAAGGGAGGTAGCAGACAATGTCTGCCATCGGATAATCTTTTCTTATTTCGTAGCCCGAAGGGGAAAAGAAAGTTAGTAATATTTTATACTCAGGATGATTTTGTTTTATCGCTTCAATGATCGGCCGGCCTTGTTCAAACTCACCTAAGGAAGCCGCATGAAACCATATGTAACGGGCATTTGGATCTACTTTTTCCCGTAATATGGAATAAGTTTTTTTGTGCCCGGTAATCATTTTTTTTGCCTTTTTGTGAAAAGGCGATATTATGCGTACAATGAACGCATATAGATATATGGCAAAATTATACAATACCATGTTTCTTACAATTTGATGTCTCTAATCGCTTTGTTTAGGCGGCTGATAGTTTCGTCTTTACCGATAGTAGCAGTAATATCGAACATGTGTGGACCTTTAGATTCTCCTACTACGGCTAAACGAAAAGCATTCATTATATTTCCCAGGTGATAACCTTTGTTTTCTATCCAGCTCTTTACGATTTCCTCCTGATTGTGAGCTGAAAAATCTTCTATCTGCTTCAATATTCCGATCAATTCTGATAGTTGCGCAGGTGATTCTTCTTTCCAGCGCTTTTTTACTACCTTTTCATCATATGATACAGGCGCTTCGAAAAAGAAAAACGACTGATCCCACAGTTCTTGCACAAAATTTACACGTTCCTTTACAAGACCAACAACGGCTTCTGTATATTCGAGGCAAACATCTATTCCTTTTTCTTCTAAAAGAGGATAGTAGAGTTTAGCTATTTCTTCATTCGATTTTAATTGTATATACTGGTGATTAAACCACTTACCTTTTTCGTAATCGAATTTAGCCCCGCTTTTGCTGCATTTTTCCAAAGAGAACAACTGTATCAGTTCGTCCATCGGGATTATTTCCTGATCGTTACCCGGGTTCCATCCTAAGAGAGCCAAAAAGTTTATGACAGCTTCGGGCAGATAACCGCTTTCACGGTATCCCGATGATATTTCTCCGGTTTTGGGATCTTTCCATTCCAATGGGAAGACCGGAAAGCCAAGACGGTCGCCGTCACGCTTACTCAGTTTTCCGTTTCCTTCAGGCTTTAATAGTAAAGGAAGGTGTGCAAACTGAGGCATCGTATCTTCCCAACCGAAAGCACGATATAGCAATACATGCAGAGGCGCCGAAGGAAGCCACTCTTCACCTCGTATTACATGGGTAATTTCCATCAGGTGATCATCTACGATATTTGCCAGGTGGTAAGTTGGCAGGTTATCTGCTGATTTATATAAGACTTTGTCGTCTAATACAGATGAATTGTACTTTACTTCACTCCGTATGGCATCATTCACTATTACATCCTGATTTGCTTCTATCTTGAACCGGATAACATATTGTTGCCCTGCATTTATAAGGCTATCGACTTCATCCTTGCTTAGGGTTAACGAGTTGCGCATTCCTTCGCGAGTGGATGCGTCATATTGGAAATTATCGATGGTTTTCCGTTTTGCTTCGAGTTCCTCAGGGGTATCAAAAGCTATATAAGCAGCTCCTTTTTCGAGCAGCATGTCTACATACTTCTTGTAAATTTCTTTTCTGTCCGATTGGCGATATGGGGCATAAGGACCGCCCAGATGTGTACCCTCATCAAACTGTAGTCCCAACCAGGTAAAGGCTTCTATGATATATTCTTCTGCTCCCGGAACAAAACGCTGGGAGTCTGTATCTTCAATTCGCAATACAAAATCTCCATTATGCTTTTTTGCAAAGAGATAGTTGTATAGCGCCGTACGTACGCCGCCTATATGTAAAGGCCCTGTCGGACTGGGGGCAAACCGTACCCTAACCCTTCTTGTCATAAAACGATATATTAAAGTGGCTACAAAAGTATAATAAAATATTGTAAAATGCTAAGTATGACAGGGCAAACCATCAAAAATTTATTTCTGCCGGAATAAACAGTGAACAGTAGTTAGTAGTCAGTAGTAAGTGAACAGTCAACAACTTGTACCTTGTATCTCGTCTACTCGTCACTTTTAACTAAAATGTAACAAACCTCTACAGTCAACAGTTAGCAGTCAACAGTCAACAAACTATTACTTTGACCTCTGCCTTTTAACTAAAAAGTAACATTTTCCACACTCATTTTCAAATTCTCAAATTCGCTAATTTTCAAATTAAACATCGTATCCTCTTTGTCATCCTGACCGTAGGGAAGGATCCAAATCCCCGAGAAACAGAAGATGCTTCCTGTCGTCAGCATGACAAACCAGAATTTAACTAAAAAGTAACAAACTCTACAGTGAACAGTCAGCAGTCAACAGTCAACAACTTGTACCTTGTATCTCGTCTACTCGTAACTTTTTAACTAAAATGTAACAAACTTCTACAGTAAATTAGCCATTAGCTTATAGCCTTTGCCGCTTCGCGCCATTGTTGACTGTTGACTGCTAACTGTTGACTGTTATTATCGCTTCGCGCCATTTTCAAATTTTCAAATTCGCTAATTTTCAAATTACCACTGTATTTATAGATAAAAAGAACCCCTGTTTATGCCTTTGTTCTTCCGGATTGGCAATTTCATTTAAACAAAAAGCTTTTTAAATTGTTAAAATAATAAATCAACACAATAAAAGATATCTATCTTGTGATATAAACATTCGATCATTTTCATTTGGATAGGAATGTTTATTGTATTAGATTTGTCTATATAAAAATAATATTAATAAATAAAAACTATCAAAATTATGTCTACATCAACGTTAAAAGAACAGAAATCTGCGACACTAAATGCAGAAATTGCAACATTTATTGGAAAGATATTTTCTTTCAACAACAGTTTGAAACTATATCATTGGCATATAACAGGAAAAGGGAGTTATTCACAGCACATTGCTTTGGATCAGGCTCTGGAAGATCTGTTAGATGTAACAGATCGTTTAGTGGAAACTTCATATGCCGTTAAGGGTGATTTGGAGATCGTTATTCCTGAGACAAAAAATCCAAGCGACATTGTCAAACATGCTGAAGCATTCTTCAGCTATACAGAAAGCCAAAGAGAGTTATTCGCGGAAGCTTTTACACAGGCCATTATCGATGACTATCAAGAAGCAATACAACAATTGCTTTATCGCTTGAAAAGGCTTCAATAAGGAAGAATTTAAAGTATAGTGAGCAAGGGGCTGCCGAAAGGTAGCCTTTTGTTGTTTAAAAAGAGCTGAGGTTTATTTTAATAGGATTGTACGATTCTATTCGCATTAAAAATGATAGATTTGCAGTTATAAAATTATAATCTTGAAAAAAGAGACCTCATATAGTCAGATTCTCAAATCGACCAGTATTTTTGGTGGATCGCAAGTGCTGGTTATTATTATTGGCATCGTACGGGCTAAGGCGATAGCTCTTTTGTTAGGTCCGGCTGGTGTGGGAATTATAGGTATATATCAATCCATCGTGGATATGCTCCGCACCGGTTGTGGGCTGGGCCTGGATACCGGGGGTGTCCGCGAAATCGCTGCCGCCAATAGTTTAGAGGATAAAACCCTGTTAGGAAAAACTATCTATAGGCTCAATTGGTGGTTTCTTGTCGCAGCCTTTCTTGGGCTAACCGCATGTCTTGCATTTTGCCGTCCAATAAGTATCTGGGCTTTTGGTACTGATAAGTATGTGTTGCCAATAGTGCTTCTTTCCATACCTGTTTTTCTTGCGATATTAACAACCGGAAGATCTGTTAATATTCAAGGTATGCGTAAAGTCTCTTACATGGCTCAATATGAAGTCTGGGGAAGCCTTGTCGGACTGTTTATCGCTTTGCCCTTGTATTATATTCTGGGATTAAAAGGTATTGTGCCGGCTTTTATTACTACCGGCCTGGTACTCTATTTCTTTGTTGAGTTTTATTACAAAAAGCTGAATGTAAGACTTATAAAAATACCAAGAAAAGAAGTCCTTGAGGCTGGATTAAGTACCTTGAAATTGGGAATATTCATTGTGATTTCGGGAATAATAAGTACGGCCGGTATGTTCCTCGTACGGGCGTATATTTCCCGGAGCCTGAACGTAGAAGCGGCGGGTTTGTTTCAGTCGGCATGGACTATAACTGCTGTTTATCTCGGACTTATCCTTAAATCGATGGGGGCGGATTTTTTTCCCCGTCTGTCTTCTATTGCCGAAAAGAAAACAGAAATAAAGAAATTGGTAAACGAACAGACTTATGTTGTGCTGGTTATTTCTGTTCCGGTTATTATCGGAATGCTTCTCTTTTCAGAGTTCGCCTTATCCGTATTGTATTCTACAAAATTTGCCAATGCTGAAAATATACTTCAATGGCAGGTTCTGGGAAGCGTTTTGAAGCTCTTAAGCTGGCCTGTTGCTTTCATTATACTCGCTAAGAAAAAAGGCTTACTGTTTCTCTTTTCAGAAGTAGTGTTCTATATCTCTTATCTTGCCGTTAGCTATTTCTTGTTTCCGCAATACGGACTCGACGCTGTAGGTATCGGGTATTTGATAGCGTATATGATTTATCTGCCGTTAATCGTTCTGATCGGATGGCGTATATCCGGATTCATATGGAGCAAGGAAATTATGATAATGATTACAATCGGTCTTACTCTGATATGTGTTGCTTTCTATATATCGCATACAAAGGAGGTCAATACATGGATTTTTGGTTCGGCGGTTCTGTTTATATCTTTATTATACTCGTTTTATAAATTGAAAAAAGTATTTAGCTTAGAGGATCTGAATAACTGGTTTGGAAAAAAATGAATATGAAAACAATTAATATTAAAGGCGAATTGCTCGATCTTTCTACTCCTGTTGTAATGGGAATATTGAATGTCACTCCCGATTCCTTTTTCGAAGGGAGCCGTAAGGAAACGGAACAGCAAATAATAGACCGTGTAAACGAGATACTAAACCAGGGCGGAACCATTATAGATATAGGCGGACAATCTACCCGCCCTACTTCTACGTTACTATCCGCAAAAGAAGAAACAGAGCGGCTGAAGTTTGCGCTTTCTGTGATCAATCGTGAGTTTCCGGAGGCTATTCTCTCGGTAGATACGTTCTATAGCGATGTCGCCCGTTTTTGTGTCGAAGAACATGGTGTTGCTATTATTAACGATATTTCGGGAGGGGAGATAGATAAGGAGATGTTCAAAACGGTGGCGGAGCTCAATGTCCCTTATGTGTTGATGCATATGCGCGGAACTCCGCAGACGATGGCTTCCCTTACCGGTTATGACAATCTAATACAGGATATTTTTTATTACTTTTCCAAAAAGATAGCTGAACTTCATTTGCTTGGAGTAAATGATATCATCGTTGATCCGGGATTTGGGTTTAGTAAAACTCTCGATCAAAACTACGAATTGATGGCTTCTCTTAATGGCTTTTCTATATTCGAGAAACCTTTATTGGTGGGAATTTCACGAAAGAAAATGATCTCCGGATTTTTGGAAACCACTCCGGCGGAAAGCCTTAACGGAACTACTATTTTAAATACTTTCGCTTTGCGGAACGGGGCGAATATCCTTCGGGTACATGACGTAAAAGAGGCGGTCGAAGCGATTAAAATTACAGAAAAGATACTTTCTTTTTGTCAATAGAATTGTATATTACTTTACAAAAAGGGTTTATTTCAATAGCTTATGTTGCTTATTGGAAGATTTATTTATAACTTGCACCTTCTATTTTTAACATTAATGTAAACTAATATCATGTCAGACAATTCCGCGAAAATTAAATTTTACAGTGGAGAGGATATTCCGCTGGAACAGCACAAAGTACGTGTCGTACAAAAATTAAATTTAGTTCCTATCGAACGCCGTTTGGAGGCATTATATGAAGCCGGGTTTAATACATTCAGGCTCGATACCAAAGATGTATTTCTGGATATGCTTACCGATAGTGGCACTAATGCCATGAGTGATCGTCAGATGGGGGCTATGATGATAGCCGATGATGCTTATGCTGGTTCTCAAAGTTTTGTTCGCTATCAAAAAGCAGTGGAGGACGTACTGGGGAAGAAATACTTACTTCCTGTTCATCAGGGGCGGGCAGCCGAAAATATTATTTCCAACGCCTATATCCGCCAAGGGAGTGTTGTCCCTATGAACTACCACTTCACTACTGCCATGGCACATATTACCCAATATGGCGGAAAAATAGAAGAGCTGTTGTATGACGAGGCTTATGTTATCAACAGTAAGCACCCGTTCAAGGGAAATATGAATCTCGAAAAACTGGAACAATGTATCAACAGGCATGGTGCATCGAAGATTCCTTATATAAGGATGGAAGCTTCTACCAATTTGATAGGAGGTCAGCCGTTCTCTATGGAAAATCTGCGTGGAGTTCGCGCTATTGCTGATAAATATAAAATACGTCTGGTTTTGGATGCCAGCTTAATAGGTGAAAATGCGTATCTGATAAAACAACGTGAAGACGAATTTAAGAATAGTACGATGGCTGAAATTCTACTTGCAATGACCGGTCTGGCTGATTTGGTATATTTTTCTGCCCGAAAACTCAGTTCGTCGCGGGGTGGTGGTATTTGTACAAACGACTATGTTATCTTTAAAGAATTGGAACCATTGGTGCCTTTGTTTGAAGGTTTCCTTACATACGGAGGCATGTCGGTACGTGAAATAGAAGCGATAGCGGTGGGCTTGTATGAAACACTGGACGAAACGATGATATGCCAGAGTCCACAGTTTATAGCATACTTGGTCAATAGTCTCGAACAGAAAGGAATTCCTGTGGTAACTCCAGCGGGAGTGTTGGGTTGCCATGTGAATGCGATGGAAATCTGTTCTCATATTCCACAAGCAGAATATCCCGCCGGAGCTTTGGCTGCTGCTTTCTTCCTGATATCGGGTGTGCGTGGTATGGAGCGGGGATCGGTTTCAAATCAACGTGATGAATATGGCAATGAAACCTATGCGGATATGGAATTACTGAGATTGGCTGTTCCACGCCGTGTGTTTACATTATCGCAGATAAAATATGTCGAGGACCGTCTGACCTGGCTTTATGAAAACCGCCGCCTGATAGGAGGATTAAAATTTGTATACGAACCACCTGTACTACGCTTTTTTATGGGTGGGCTTGAGCCTGTAAACGACTGGCCGCAACAACTATTGGCAAAGTTCAGGGAAGATTTAGGAGACAGTTTATAATAAAATCTAAAAATAGCAGGGCACAGTAACCTGCTATTTTTTTTTCTATCTTTGTTTCATATAATTTTATTAAGAACTCATCTAAACTATACGAAGCCTGTGTCAAAGAAAATAGCTGAAACCCCGCTAATGAAGCAATATTTTGAAATCAAGAGTAAACATCCTGATGCCATTTTATTGTTTCGGGTAGGAGACTTTTACGAAACATTCTCACAGGACGCCATTGATGCTGCCGAAATACTGGGCATTACTCTTACCCGCCGGGGAAACGGCACTGCTCAATTTGTAGAATTAGCCGGATTCCCGCATCATGCATTGGACACTTATCTGCCAAAACTTGTGCGTGCAGGTAAACGTGTTGCCATTTGTGACCAGTTGGAAGATCCGAAGCAAACTAAAACGCTGGTGAAAAGGGGAATTACCGAACTTGTAACCCCCGGTGTTTCTATCAACGACAACATTCTGAATCATAAGGAAAATAATTTCCTCTGTGCTATTCATTTTGTGAAAAATATTTGTGGCGTATCATTCCTTGATATTTCCACCGGGGAATTTTTGGTTGCAGAGGGCACAAGAGAATATATAGATAAACTTCTGGCTAATTTTTCTCCAAAAGAGGTGTTAGTAGAACGGAGTAAGAAAAAACTATTCGAAGAAAATTTCGGAACTCGCTTTTTTATTTTCGAGCTTGATGATTGGGTATTTACCGAAGATTCGGCCAGAGACAGACTGCTTAAGCATTTCGAAACAAAAAATCTGAAAGGATTTGGAGTAGAGCATCTGGCTAATGGTGTAATTGCCGCCGGAACTATACTTCATTATCTGGATGTTACCCAACACACACAGATCGGGCATATTACAACTCTATCCCGAATCGAGGAAGATAAATATGTACGATTAGATAAGTTTACCGTCCGTAGCCTGGAGCTTATTTCAACAATGAATGAAGGTGGAAAAAGCTTGCTTGATGTCCTTGATAAAACAGTATCGCCGATGGGCGCACGTATGTTGCGGCGTTGGTTGGTATTTCCATTGAAAGACGCCAAGCCGATAAACAACAGGTTGTCGGTTGTAGAGTATTTCTTCAAAGATCTGGAACTGAAAAATTTGCTGGAAGAACAACTTTCTTTGATCGGAGACCTTGAACGTATAATCTCGAAAGTAGCGGTGAATAGGATCAGTCCGCGAGAAGTCGTTCAGCTCAAAGTTGCCTTGAAAGCGATTGAGCCTATCCGCGAATCCTTTCTTTCGTCGAGCGAACCGAGCTTGAGGGAGATAGGGGAGAAACTTAATCCTTGCCCGGTTATTCGCGATCGTATCGAAAAAGAAATATATCCTGATCCGCCAACAATGCTTAACCGTGGAAATGTTATAAGCAAAGGAGTAAATCAGGATCTGGATGATCTGCGGGAGATTGCTTTTTCCGGCAAAGATTATTTGTTGAAGATACAGCAAAGAGAAACAGAGGCAACGGGCATTTCCTCTCTCAAGATTAGTTTCAATAACGTATTCGGATATTATATAGAAGTTCGGAACACGCATAAAGATAAAGTTCCTGCCGAATGGATACGTAAGCAAACTCTTGTCAATGCAGAACGCTATATTACACAGGAACTGAAAGATTACGAAGATAAAATACTGGGAGCCGAGGAAAAGATATTAGCGATGGAAACGGCTCTTTTCAACGAACTTGTTCTCAGCCTGGCCGAATATATTCCTGTAATACAGATAAACGCGAATCTGATAGCTCAGATAGATTGTTTGCTATCGTTTGCTAAAGCGGCTAAAGAAAATAAATATATCCGTCCCGAAATAAATGACACGGACGTATTGAATATAAAGAACGGACGACACCCTGTGATCGAGAAACAGTTGCCTCCCGGAGAATCTTACATCGCCAATGATGTTTTCTTAGATAGCAACAAACAACAGATTATCATCATAACAGGACCGAACATGGCGGGTAAGTCGGCTTTACTCAGGCAAACGGCACTGATTACGCTGATGGCTCAGGCCGGCAGCTTTGTTCCGGCAGAATCGGTGCAGATAGGGTTGGTCGATAAAATATTTACCCGTGTAGGGGCTTCCGATAATATTTCGTTAGGTGAATCTACTTTTATGGTAGAAATGAACGAAGCATCCGACATTCTGAATAACCTTTCACCGAAAAGCCTCGTTTTGTTCGACGAACTGGGGCGCGGAACAAGTACTTATGACGGTATATCCATTGCGTGGGCTATTGTCGAATATATTCATGAGCACCCGAAGGCAAGGGCAAAAACTTTGTTCGCGACACACTATCACGAGCTGAACGAAATGGAGAAATCCTTCAAGCGTATTAAAAACTATAATGTGTCGGTAAAAGAAGTGGACAACAAAGTCATCTTCCTTCGTAAGCTTGTTAAAGGGGGAAGCGAGCACAGTTTTGGTATCCATGTGGCAAAAATGGCCGGTATGCCGCAAAGCATCGTAAAAAGGGCAAATTCTATACTAAAGCAATTGGAATCGGACAACCGGAAACAAGGTATATCGAAACCGATAACCGATATAAAAGAAAACAGGGAAGGATACCAACTCAACTTTTTTCAACTCGACGATCCGGTGCTTAGTCAGGTGAGAGACGAAATAAAATTGTTGGACGTAAACAACCTGACTCCCGTTGAGGCTTTGAACAAACTGAATGAAATAAAGAAAATAGTTTCGGGAAAGTAAAAATACAAATTATGCTGGCAGTTCTTTTTGCTTGGATTATAATATCATTTATATTGCTCTCTTTCGGCGATATGTTTATAAGTTTATATAACAAACTTTGCAAAAAAAACGACCAATACAACATTCCTGAGACTTTTATGCTGGGAATATGTTTTATTCTTGTCCCTTTATCCCTGTTATCATTATGGTTCCCTTCTAATCAATATATGCTTCTTCTTTATGTAATAATATCTTTCGGATATTGGACATTAAATAGAAGCCGTTTTACAGATAAGATACAAAGAGTAAAAGAAACAATAAAAGATATTTCTCTTCCGCAGAAAACAGCTATTCTTTTGTCGTCATGTAGTATCTTGTTGTACACTCTATATTCCATTTGTTGGGATGATGCACTTTTTTATCATTACCAACAAATAGAATGGAATGAAACCTACCCTGTTGTTCCCGGATTAGCTAATTTAGAAGACCGTTTTGGTTTTAACTCAAACTATTTGCTTATTTCTGCGATTTTCACTTTTAAATTCCTTTTTGGAGAGCCATTATATGTTTTACAGTCTATATTGTTCATTTATGTAATGGTATGGGTACTAAAAGAAGTCATAATATCAAAATTTAATATTAGTCGCTTACTTTTATTATTTATTTTCTTATTTTTCTTCTCTTTAAATGCTGGTTTTTTGACTGATTCATCGACAGATATTGTCCCTAATATTTGTGCATTTTATTATATCGCAAAATTTGCATTATATCCGAACTTTTCAGATAAAAAACTCTTCTTCTTCATCTTACCTATAATGATCTGTACATTTAAGATGTCTATATTTCCTCTATGCCTCCTCTCTATTTATATTTTATTTTTAGCAATTAAAGATAAGAGAAAATCGCAATTTATATTCTTCGTTACCTTTTCATTCAGTATTGTCAGCTTGTGGTTGATTCGGAATGTAATTATTTCAGGCTATTTAGTGTATCCTTTACATGAATTAGATTTATTCTCTTTCGAATGGAAAATACCCAAAGGCATTTCTATGATCCAAAGAGAAATTGCCATGGCGCAGTTTGCCAAAGGTCTTTTCAAAGATTATATAACCTTCTATTTCTTTGAAAGATCCGGTTTTTGGACTTTCAAGCAATTTTTCATAAATCATCTTTTTACAATTGTTTGTTATATAATTATAATGACTTCTTCTGTTTTCCTATTATACAGATTTATATGGAGGAAGAAATTGAATGATATATTAGAAGATCAGCAATTTGTATTTTACATTTCTTTGATTTTCTGTTTTATGTATTGGTTGTTATCAGCTCCGGATGTTCGCTTCGCGTCCGGTATAATATGTGGGACTACATTCTTTATTATTAGCTTTATTTGTGGCAAACGACATATACATTTCGCTCGTCTAGGGAGTATCATGTTTTATTGTACAATAATAACTTTATCCGTTATCTCAATAAATCGATCAATAGGATATAATAAGAAGATTTCGGAAAACCATTTAGCCGGGAACTTATATGAAATAAAGGATCTTTTGATCAGACCTTTTTCTTCAATAGATCAAACGGTGGTACATCCATCAAATTATGTAAAGTCTGAAATGAATGGTCTTACGATATATCTTACAAAAGATGTGAATCTATTTGATAAATTCCCTCGTTTTAAAGATATTTCACCCAAAATAATAGCACCACATGGTAAATTGCAAGGCATAATCACAATAGAAGCTAGAGGGAATACACTACAAGAAGGATTTCGAACAAAAAAACAATATGTTAATATTATTGATTCTCTGGCAAAAGAGTTAGTTGAAAAAGAAAAAGTCAGTTGGTGGTAAAAGACTAATAACATTTAAGTAATATGCTAAACAAAATAAAGAAAATAGTTTCAGGAAAGTAAACTGAAACCATTATTTACACGTTAAAACTGTATTATGGATATATGTATCGATTTTGACGGGACATGTGTTGCACATGAATACCCCAATATAGGCAAAGATATAGGGGCTATCCCGGTACTTAAAGAACTCGTTGAAAAGGGGCACAGGCTTATTCTCTTCACAATGCGCAGCGACCGAAAAAAGAAAAAAAAGATCGATGGGCTGGAAGTCATGGTAGAGGAAAATGTGCTGACAGAAGCTGTCCGGTGGTTCGAAGATAATGGCATACCTCTATACGGCGTACAGAAAAATCCTACCCAACGATTTTGGACATCTTCACCTAAAGCTTACGGACATCTTTATATAGATGATGCCGCTTTGGGGTGCCCCCTTATTTTAGACGATTCCATTTCTGATAGACCATATATAGATTGGTTTCGTATAAGGGAAATGCTGGTAGATTCGGGTATTTTATAAATTAAAATAGTTATTAGATTATGGGAAGAAAAATACTGTTTATCGTCTTGATGTTTGTTTCTGCAAGCTCGTTTGGACAAGAGAAAAAAGTTTTCCACGTTGATGAGGCTAATGTCTACTTTAAAGAAACAGAAGTTGCTGCGAAAAAAAGTGAGAATCTTTGGGGGAAAAATATTTATGGGCCTATAATGCTTATCAATCCTGAAACAAGGGAAATTTATGCGAATAATAAAGATTCGTTAGGAGAACTTAGGCGGGATGGGCGTATTTATACAGGAGTGTTTTCGAAAAATGAAAATATCGCCAATACATCTATCCGGTGGAATGGAACGGAGTGGGCAACAGTGATGCTGCCTCTGCCTGAAAATAAATATGACAGAATAGGTTTATTAATTCACGAAAGGTTTCATGCTATGCAGCCGGAATTAGGATTCATCCTGAGAGGTGATGGTAACAACGTTCATCTGGACAGTAAAGATGGCCGGATATACCTGCGTTTAGAATTGGGGGCTCTTAAAAAAGCGGTTTCGGCATCTACGGCTTCTCAAATTAATGATCACGTGACGAATGCCTTTATATTCAGAAAATACCGACAATCTCTTTTTCCTGGATCAGATATACAAGAAAATAAATTGGAGCTAAATGAAGGGCTGGCGGAATATACAGGTGAAGCTAGTTGCGGAAGACCGGAGAAGCTAAAAGCAGAACACTTCGTTAGAAATATTGACGCGTCTATGTTGAATCCGACCTTTATCCGTTCTTTTGCCTATCAAACTATCCCTGTTTACGGTTATTTGTTGGATAAAAAACAGCAAGGGTGGAACAGAAAGACAGATAACAATACGAATCTCACTGACTTTTTTATCACCGCTTTTAAAATAAAACTACCTGAAAATCTAAAAGATGCAGTAAGTCAACTCGCAGGTTCTTATAATGGAGAGGAGATAACAAACGAAGAAACAATACGGGAAGAAAACAGGAAAAAACTTGTTGTCGAATACAAATCCCGATTTATAGAACAACCTCATTTTGAGATTAAATTCGAAAAGATGAATATTAGTTTCGATCCGCGCAATATTATGCCTCTTGAAAACAGGGGTACCGTATATCCTAACATAACTGTTATGGATCAATGGGGTATATTGAGTGTTACAGACGGGGCATTACTGAGCCCGGACTGGAGGAAAATCACTGTGACAAATCCCACTGATATGAATGGTAATAAACTATCCGGCAAGGGTTGGACATTGGAACTGAATAAAGGATATTCAGTTGTAATTACTGACGGAAACTTCGGATTGAAAAAAGACTAAACAGAATGAAAAAGATATTGATGGGGCATAACTTCATAAGGGAAGGCTTTGCTGCCCTCGAGGGAAAGTTTGAAGTTATTTATCCGGAGAAAGATCTATTTTCAAAAGAAGATATCTTGGAACGAATCGCAGATATAGATGTACTTGTACCTAACTTTTCATTCCAGGCGAACGCTGAGATTATCGATGCAGGGAAAAAGTTGAAGCTTATCGCCAATTTCGGAGTGGGCTATAATAATATTGATGTAGAATATGCTGCTTCGAAAGGAATAACCGTAACAAACACACCACAATCGGTACTGGAGCCGACAGCCGAACTCTGTTTTGCTTTGATGATGGCTACGGCAAGAAAAGTAGCTTATTATAATCATAAATTACATAATGGTGTTCGCCTCGATTGGAGCCTGTTCGGAGATTTAGGTTTATCGCTTTATGGACAGACTTTGGGCATTTACGGGATGGGACGTATCGGGCAGGCTGTGGCACGGCGGGCAGTCGCTTCGGGGATGAAAATCATTTACTGTAACCGGCATGCATTGCCTAAGGAAATTGAAGAAAAATATAATGCTGTTTATGTCGATTTCGATACCTTGTTGAAAAAATCGGATGTTTTGTCATTGAATGCTCCTGCAACAGCAGAAACTTTTCATTTGATGGGTGAAGCCGAATTCAAAAAAATGAAAAAAACAGCTATTCTTATCAATACAGCGAGAGGGCAACTAGTCGATTCCGCTGCTTTGGCTAAGGCTTTACGTAAAGACGAAATATATGCAGCAGGGCTGGATGTTTTTGAGAATGAACCTAAAATCCCGCAGGAATTACTCGAATTGGATAATGCTATTTTGTGTCCGCACGCCGGAACAAAAACATATGCCGGACGTATGGATATGGAGTGTGAAGTGGCTAAGAATATTATAAATTTCTTTGAAGGAGGACAAATAGATAAAGTAAATTGAGATGAATTATCAGGAAGCATTATCAAAAGATTTGGAAATACGCTGTTCGCGTTTACAGGAGGCAATGCGTGCGATAAATGTGGATGCCTGTGTATTGACTACCACTGTAAATGTATTTTATATGACAGGTTGTGTTTATAACGGATATTTTTACCTGCCTGCTGAAGGAGAGCCGTTTCATTTTGTAAAACGCCCCGAAGGGATTGCTTTTGATAATACGGTTTATGTTCGTAAACCGGAGCAGATAACCGAAGAGTTACTGAGTCGGAACATTTCTCTTCCTAAGACTTTACTACTGGAAACGGATGTGATTTCTTTCGGAGAATGCAGCCGTCTATTAAACACTTTCGGACTGAATACAGCGGCAAATGCTTCTGTTCTGATGCGGAAAATACGAAGTATAAAAACCGCTTTTGAGTTGGAGCAAGTGAAAGTCTGTGCCCGTAGGCATGAGGCTGTTTATAAATTGATTCCTTCAGTTTTCAAACGGGGGATGACAGACGTTGGATTTCAGATAGAGATAGAAAAATTGATGCGCCTGCATGGCTCTTTAGGTCTCTTTCGCAGTTATGGCGAAAATATGGATATCTACATGGGCAGTCTTTTGGCAGGAGAAAATGCAGAAGTCCCTTCTCCTTTCGATTTTGCTCTGGGTGGTGCAGGCTCAAGTCCGATTTTGCCTTTGGGCGCTTCGGGGCAAACGATACAGGAAGGACAAACGATCATGGTAGATATGGCTGGGAATTATACGCCCTGGATGACGGATATGACGCGTGTTTTCTCGGTAGGGAAAACATCGGATATCGCTCATCAGGCTCATCAGGTTTCTATCGATATCCATAATCATACAATGGATATAGCTAAACCCGGAACAAAATGCTCCGATCTGTATGAAATCGCGATGGAAAGGGTTGTTAAAGCTAATCTCGAACCATACTTTATGGGAACAAAACAGCAAGCTAAGTTTGTTGGACATGGGGTAGGATTGGAGATTAACGAACCTCCTGTACTGACTCCGCGGTCGAAAGAAGTATTGGAGCCAAATATTATTTTTGCCTTAGAGCCGAAGTTTGTTATTCCGGAGGTTGGTGCGGTCGGAATAGAAAATACTTACGCTGTAACAGATGGTGGTATTGAAAAATTGACTATTTTAGAGGAAAACATTATAAAACTGTGATCCAATATGAGGAAAAACCGTATACTCTGGGCCGATGACGAAATCGATATCTTACGCTCCCATATTCTGTTCCTTCAGGAAAAAGGATATGAGGTAATACCTGTGAATAGCGGGCATGATGCGATCGACAGTTTCAGGGAAGGCGGTTTCGATATTGTTTTTCTGGATGAAAATATGCCCGGATTGTCGGGGATAGAAACTCTTGCGATTATCAAAGAAATAAACCCGAATATCCCTGTGGTAATGATTACTAAGAGCGAGGATGAGGGTATTATGACACATGCTATCGGCAAGAAGATAGCGGATTATCTTATAAAACCAGTAAATCCCAATCAGATACTCCTTTCCATAAAAAAGAATCTTCATAAAGACGATATAGTTTCCGAGGCCACTCTGGAAGGTTATCGTGAGGAGTTCTCCAAAATTAGCTCAATAATTAGCGATTCTCTCGATTATAAGGGCTGGGTAGACATTTATAAAAAGATTGTTTATTGGGAGATGGAACTCACAGCTTCGCAGAGCCCATTAATAGAACTGCTCCGTGTGCAGAAGCATGAAGCTAACAGTGCATTTGGGAAATATGTAAAGCGAAACTACGAATCGTGGGTGCAGGAGAAAGAAAATAAACCCATTACAAGCCCTGAATTATTTCCTGAAAGAGTATTTCCTTTACTCGATAATAAAGAAAAGATATTCTTCGTTCTCATCGATAATTTCCGGCTCGATCAGTGGTGGGAGGTGAAAGATCTGCTGGCGAATGATTTTAATATTACAGAGGAAGAGTATTTAAGCATTTTGCCGACAGCAACGCAATATGCCCGCAACGCTATTTTTGCAGGATTAATGCCTGTTCAGATAGCAAAATTATATCCGGAATTGTGGGTAGAAGAGGACGAGGACGAGAGTAAAAACCTGAATGAAGAAGCTTTGCTCCAAAAGCAGATAGAGAGATTACAAAAGAAATATAGCTTTTCATATAATAAGATATTATCCTCTTCATCGGGAGAAAAGCTGGTTCAGAATATGAACTCGTTAAGCGGCAAAGACCTGAATGTAGTTGTTATCAACTTTGTGGACATGCTTTCACATGCACGTACAGAATCGAAAATGATAAGGGAACTGGCTTCCGACGAGGCTGCATACCGTTCGCTTACCCGTTCGTGGTTCAAACATTCGAGCACGATGGATATTTTGCGAAAAGCAAAAGATATGGGTTATAAGATTGTCTTAACCACCGATCATGGGACTATACGCGTAAAAGCCCCGTTAAAAGTGGTTGGTGACAAAACCATAAACTCAAATATCCGTTATAAGGTAGGACGCAATATAGAGTATGACCGTAAAAAGGTTTACGATATATATTCTCCCGAAAGATTTGGGTTACCCGCAAGGCATCTCAGTACAAAATATATATTTGCCACAGGGGATGACTTTTTTGCATATCCGAACAATTACAATTATTATGTGTCTTATTATACAGACACATTTCAGCATGGAGGAATATCTATGGAAGAAATGATAATCCCTTTGATTACTTTAACCGGAAAATAAATCTATTTACTTTCATACATAACAATCACAAAGCGTATATTTGCATAATAGAACCGGATTATGAATATAAAAATAGAGTCACTCGACAAAATAGATGAAGCGGCCATAAAGTTTATTAAAACGATGGGCGACAATACGGTTTTTGCTTTCCGTGGCGAAATGGGTGCAGGTAAAACCACTTTCATAAAAGCTATCTGTGAAAATCTCGGGGTTTCGGATACGATAAACAGTCCGACATTTGCTATTGTGAACGAATACCGCTCCGATAGCGCTGAACTTATCTACCATTTCGATTTCTACCGGATAAATAAGATAGAAGAAGTTTTCGATTTCGGTTACGAAGATTATTTTTACAGTGGTAGCCTCTGTTTTATAGAATGGCCTGAACTCATCGAGGATTTATTGCCAAGTGATACAGTAAATGTACAAATAAAGGCTCTTGAAAATGGGAGCAGGGAAGTAACACTTTAATGATTATTTATTAGGAATCAAAATAGATAAATATGAAAAATACTTTAGTTAAAACAAATTTCCACTTTACAGGACAAACAAATGTTTACCATGGTAAAGTAAGAGACGTATATTCAATAGGGAAAGACTTGTTAGTGATGATTGCCACCGACCGTATCTCAGCATTTGATGTTGTGCTACCTCAGGGTATACCATATAAAGGTCAAGTCCTTAATCAGATAGCATCGAAATTTCTGGATGCAACAGAAGACATAGTTCCAAACTGGAAATTGGCGACACCGGACCCGATGGTGACAGTCGGTCTCCGCTGCGAACCATATAAAGTAGAGATGGTTATCCGCGGATATCTGACAGGCAGCGCATGGCGCGAATATAAAGCCGGGGCAAGAACACTTTGTGGAGTACCACTTCCGGACGGAATGAAAGAAAACCAAAAGTTTCCGGCTCCGATAATCACTCCGACAACTAAGGCTGACGAAGGGCATGATGAAAATATCTCGAAAGAAGAAATAATCGCACAGGGCCTTGTAAGCAGAGAGGAATACGAACAACTTGAAAAATATACATATGCCCTGTTTCAACGTGGAACAGAGATTGCCGCTCAGAAAGATCTGATACTTGTAGATACGAAATATGAGTTCGGGAAAAAAGGCGGCAAGATCTATCTGATCGATGAAATCCATACACCGGATTCGTCCCGTTATTTTTATGCTGATGCGTATCAGGATTTATTCGAGAAAGGCGAGGAACAAAAGCAACTTTCGAAAGAGTTTGTCCGTAAATGGCTTATGGAAAACGGATTCCAGGGTAAAGAAGGACAACAGGTTCCTGAAATGACCGAAGAATATTGCAACAGCGTATCGGAACGCTATATCGAGCTATATGAAAAAATAGTCGGAGATAAGTTTATTAAGGCAGATTCAAGTGATGTTGCAGAACGTATTGACGAAAATATAAGTAAATATCTAAAAAAAAGAGGATAAACTATAGATGCCGAATCTATACATTATATCAGGCTGTAACGGTGCGGGAAAAACAACTGCATCGTACGCCATGTTTCCTGAGATCTTAGACTGTAAAGAGTTTATCAATGCAGATGAAATAGCAAAGGGACTTTCCCCTTTCCAGCCCGAAACGGTTGCGATAGAGGCAGGGCGTCTTATGCTGATACGGATGAATGAAATGTTGGCTCTGCAAGAGGACTTCGCAATAGAGACCACTCTTGCCACAAAATCATATGCCAATTTCATAAAAAGAGCCCAGGAAGTAGGTTACTTTGTAACCCTGATATATTTTTGGCTTGATTCTCCCGAACTGGCGGTCAGGCGTGTTGAACAACGAGTCCGCTTTGGCGGGCACAATGTTCCTGAAGATGTTGTAAGACGAAGATACTACGCCGGAATGCGAAATCTTTTTTCTATGTTTATTCCTATTTCCGACTACTGGATACTTATCGATAACTCTGTTGACCCGTTCCGTATGATTGCGGAAGGCGAAAGAACACAGGTGACAGAAATTCAGGATGAAGAGCTATTTTACTATTTGAGAAATATCTGATAAAAATAAATGACATACGAAGCCGAAAAAATAGTTCCTTATTCCGACTCTGAGAACAAAGGGGTACAAGTTGAGAGAATGTTCGATTCCATCGCCGAAAACTACGATGCGTTAAACCATACCTTGTCGATGGGCATAGACCGGGGATGGCGAAAAAAGGGCTTAGCCACTCTCAAGAAACTTAACCCGCAATCGATTCTCGATATTGCGACCGGAACGGGTGATCTGGCAATTCAAGCATACGATATTCTCAAACCGCAAAGTATTCTGGGCACAGATATTTCGGAGGGAATGATGGAAGTCGGCCGGCAAAA
This sequence comes from Dysgonomonas reticulitermitis, assembly GCF_054601275.1. Taxonomy (NCBI): domain Bacteria; kingdom Pseudomonadati; phylum Bacteroidota; class Bacteroidia; order Bacteroidales; family Dysgonomonadaceae; genus Dysgonomonas; species Dysgonomonas reticulitermitis. The sequence goes on from NZ_BAAHWU010000006.1 coordinate 46,279, forward strand.
AGTAACCAGAGCAGGGTTGTCGGATATTATCCGTTTCGAAAGGCAGGATTGCATGAACTTAACGTTGGAAGATAATTCCTTTGATGCCGCGATGGTGGCTTTTGGCGTACGAAACTTTGAGGATCTGGACAAAGGCCTGAAGGAAATCCTCCGGGTGCTTAAACCGGGAGGACAGTTAATGATACTTGAACTGACCACTCCCCGTTATTTCCCTATGAAACAGGCATATTGGCTATATTCCAAATTATTTATCCCGGCAATTGGGCGTCTCATTTCAAAAGACAAGACAGCGTACTCTTATCTACCCAAATCCATTAAAGCATTTATTCAGGGAAAAGAGATGGTTAACACACTTCTGAAAAACGGATTTAAGGAAGCATCTTATAAAACATATACATTCGGTATTTGTACAATGTATTTGGCTTCGAAATAATTTTTAGTAGCTATATAAGGCATACCCTTATTCCACTTCCTGCTGCCAATGACAAAACAAATAATTATGCGTTGACGCTTCAGCAGTTAGTGTCAACTAGATTTGCCCTTTCAATTGTACTTATATAGTAGAGAAGGATCAACGTAATCTGAATTGCATCGGCAGTTTGAAAACGGCTTTTACAGGTTCACCATTCTCCATTGCCGGAATCCATTTAGGCATCATTTTTACTACCCGTATAGCCTCGGAATCGAGAAGAGGATGAACGCTTCGAGACACTTCAATATCAGAAATTTCACCCGTTTCTGTTACTACAAACTGTAAATATACACGCCCTTCTATCTCCTTCTTTTGCGCTTCTTTGGGATACTCCAGTTTCTGTTGGATAAATGTATGCATTGCGGTTTCACCGCCGGGATAGGATGGTAAGGAATTCATTTCTTTCAGATAAACCTCTTTATTATCCTGTACACCCACTCTCATCCGAAAAGTTATAGGGATTATACAGTACATATTTACAGGTTCTCCTTTGACTTTTCCCGGAGTCCAGCCTTTCTTAGGCATCTTCTTTACTACACGCAATGCCTCCTGGTCCAGCAATGGATGCACAGACTTATTTATACTATACTCGACAATGTTTCCTGTTTTGGATACAATCACCTGAGTAAAAACACGCCCTACGACCCCACTTTCCCGTGCCATCAGAGGATATCTTAAATTATCCCTTATGAAATAAGGCATTTTCTCTGAGCCCCCGGGGTATTCGGGCAAAGTGTCGGCTCTGACGTATACTTTTTCTCCATCGAGGTATTTGATCTTTACTCCCGGTACAGAAGTGCTGTCGATAGTAATCTTTTGAGCAAATGCCGTCATTGAGAACAGTAAAAGAATGAGTATAAATGCAAATCTTGTTTTCATTACTGATCGTTTTTAGTTAAAGTTTTTATATTTTTGAAGTTATCGAGTCCGCTGTGGCTGTAGTCGTATTTTTCGTATTTGTAAGATTTATCCTGCTGGAACTCGGCTACAGAGCCGCTATAACTGTTTTTTTCATAATCATGGAGATACAGGCAGAGCCGAAGCCCTGCCCCCCACTTATTTATAATATTTCACTTCCCCCACAACCATATTCTTAAAGAAATCATAGTATTGCTTTCATTCCACTTCCTGCTGCCAAAATCAAATTATATGATTCAGTTTTTTCTTCTCCTTTTTAGAGAGCTCTTTTTCTATGATTTCCTTTGTAGAGGCACTCTTATATCTTTTGCCAAATTCCGGTTGAATAAAACCTTCCTCCGTGTAGAATCTAGGGTGTATCACTTGGTTCTTTAGATTTCTATCTAAGTGAAATAAGTGTAATCCCATACGGTTTTGCTCTTCCCCGTTAGTGAAAATAGCCATTGGCTGACCTGCAATTATGCGGTCGCCCTCTTTAGGAAGTATATTCACGGCACTAATACAGACATAGCGTGCGATTGATCCGTCAGCATGTTCTACCATTATGATGTTTTGAGAAAGCTTGTCATAGTATACAAACCCTTGTTCTGAATCACTTCTTTGCTTTTTACTATATTCAATCTCAACTATTTGTCCGCTGCGAATTGCACATACGGTATCAATCCCTCTATAATTGAAGACAATTCCGAGTATACTGTCGGTATCGTTATCGGTTTTACCATATTTGTAATTCATATTTTCAAACTGTGCAATACCAAGACTTTTGCCCGTCGTTGCAGGAAGAAGGTATGGATAGTCTAAATCCGGTTTACTATTATATTTTCCTCTATAATAAGTATATGAGTAGCGATAATATGGAGAGTTTCTTCCATCGCTGGTCAATCGGTAAATAGAATTATTATTTCCTTGTCCTATTATGACTTTCGAATCCCTCCCTATTGAACCTCTGTATCCACGTAATTCGGTAAATTTTAAGACCAAAGTATAAGTACCATATTGCATTGAATTAGCATCAAATACGACATCATTGTCTCTGTACTGAGTTGTGACTTCTATCTGCGCAAAACTTTGCGTTGTGAAAATAATAATAAAAATCAGGTATGTAAATAATCTCCTTTTCATTGTGTTATATTTTATATGCTATATTTGTCTTTCTATCAATCACCTTCATCTCTTTACTCACTTCAATGTTTGATCTCACCTGTTCGAAAGCACAAATAGAGATAATGAAGGCTAACATAATAATTATTCTCATATATCATTCTATTTTAAGTTCTTACCAGTATGTTTTTATTGATCTGAATAATCATGTACATACAGGCAGAGCCGAAGCCCTGCCCCACTTATTTATTAATATTTCACTTCCCCCACAACCATATTCTTAAAGAAATCATAGTATTGCTGGTTCCACACACCTTTATAATTTTTTCCCAATTTGATTACACTGGCATTATCCAATAAATCAGGCCAATATATATATATATATTGATCTTTTTGAGAATTAGCAATATTCCATTTACTATTATCAACAAATATGCATATACCATCATATTTTCCAACTGATGTTGAATAAGACACCATAATAGCTATTGGTTTCAGTTGCAAATCTTTCAATAAATATTCTACCGTTTTTCCTCTATAACAGTCAGCTCTCGTCTTAAAATTATAGCGTAGAAAAGCCGTGGTATCATTGGCAAACTGGTTAAACGCCTTATAAGGCTGGGTACATTGAGCTTCTGCATACAATACAGCCATTAACAACAGTATCAGTAATAAAATCTTTTTCATAATCATGGAGATACAGGCAGGGCTTCGGCCCTGCCTGAAATAATTTATCTACCAATCTCCTTCTTTTCTCTTATTCGGATCCTGCGATTTCGTTTCTTTCTCCTTATATTTCTCGTAGTATTTGCTGTAGGTGGAAATGCTTACTTTCAGTTCTTTGATCTTCAGATCTTTCAGATAGTCGTAAGTTTTATCCCAATCAATACCTATAAGCCTTTTATATTCCTGACTAAGGATATTTATAGGGGTTTCCCAAAAAATTATAATCGCATTATAATCTTTTTTACTATCTCTCAATCTGGATACAGTAATATCATCATATATGCATATATATATATATCCAAATAAAGATCCTCGTGATATAGCCCCTCGTGTATAGTCTTTAATAGGTATTCCTATGTCCTTGGTTACCTCTTTCAACGTTTTCCCTTTATAACAGTCTTTCCTATCCATAAAGTTATAAATCATAAAAGCGGTAGTATCTTTATTAAACTCAGATAAGGGTCTGTAAGGTAAGTTGCATTGGGCTTTACCTAGTATACTTATGCTAATAAAAGCTATTATTAAAATTATCTTTTTCATAATTACGGACATATTGTTGGTTTATAATTATTTGACGAATCTGTATTCGTTTTCATTTCCTTAAAACTGCTTTCTCCTTTTTCTTTCTTTGATACCTTTAAGCCTGTATTATGCTTATCCAGCAGATAGGACAGCGCATAATCATACGCATCGCCAAAAGAATATTTTTGACCTTCTATTGCTTTTATAATTTTCTCAAATTCGAAATTCATATCTCCATTTTCAAAAAAAGTACCATTGCCGGACTTAAACAAGTCTCTGTTCGCATAATTGCCTGCCGTATTCCCCCAGAACTGTTGCAGCTTACTCCGATCGTTTACAGCCAACAGGTATTCGCTGCCATCGTAAGCAATAACTATAGTACCCTTAAAATTAGGTAAATCACTGCTAGTATCAAACATACCATAAACATCCCCTATCGAAGGACCAGTAAGAACAAAATACCCCTCTCTTTTATCATCACTATGGGTATGCACGTCGTATACAGTATTGGCATTAGGATTTAGCTTTCCTGAACTAACTCCTAATTCTTTTAACGCTGATGCTGTATAACTACCATAGTAAGAATCAATTAACATAGACCATTCATTTTCTTTCCCTTTTGCATATTCTCTGAGAAAGTTCAGATTCACCAATACATCCGGTACTTTCATTGCATTCTGCGCATTCGTTGCATTCGTTGTCGCGCTCCCGCTACAGTCGGTGCGTTCCTCGGGTTTCTTGTCATCTGCGACACCCGGTGCAGCAGGCGAACTATTACCACCGCCGCCACCGGTAATAGGCGGTATTGTGAAATCGATTCCGCCGCCGCCACCCGAAAAACAATTGCAGAGTTCGTCCAGATTGAAAAAGCGGTCTTTGCAATAAGTAACCGAACCGATATAATGCTCATCCCCGGTTACTTGGCTCACACCATAAAAATCATAATTATAGCATATAGTGCCAAAAGCCTTCAGCTGTTTTCCCGATCCGCCTATCCCTCCGGTTATCCTCCCGTTTTCATATACCCAGCCGTTTACAAACTCACCATCCGTAGTGTAGAACATTACAAGCCCGCTTAGATCCGGTTCGCGCGTAAGATAGAGATTTTCGTCCAGGTCATTGCCTTTACGGAGCATATAGTCCAGGTCGGGCATAACAACCATCATAAAAGCATAATCCAATCCCGTCTGCTTGTTGCGCATTATTATCTGGCGAAGTATCTGCTGCGGGCGAATATTATTTGCATCGCTATATTCCTTTACTTCGGGTGTCATAAAACGGATACGCAGATCCTTGCTTGTTTCCAATGGCGATTCCACCACATACCAGTTGCTGTCACTGAACAATTGTCCTTCGCTCCAGTCAGGTATAAGTTCCGGTGATAAACCCTCTGAAGAGCTTTTTAACTTAGAAGCCTTTCCCACATACTGTTCATAGAGGCTTTGTGCCGTTGCCACGGTCAGGGGTTCAACGGGTTTGTCCGTATCCGCCTGATAGTCCTGCTCGGAGGTACAGGCATAAAGGATAGCCAAAAAGATCAACGGCAGAAACCACCGTTTCTTGTAATTTTGTGTTATTGTCATATGTTTTCCGGTATTAAGCCAAGATTCCCCCGATTGGCTGTTTTTATAAAAGAGGCATAGTAACCGTTACATCTTATCCTGTTTAGAGGCTCTGACAAAGCCCACCCATACGATAAGCAAACAGCCCCACGCCTCTCATTATATTGAAAGACGTGGAACATCTGCCTACTATCCTTACGGGTTAAAATTTGTCAGATTTCTAAACAAGGATAATATTATAAATGTCTCTTAATTAATTCTATAAAAGGTAAATTGGTTTCTCATCGCTACGAGACAATCAATTTACACGATAAAAGTAAATGTTATTTTTTAATTCAAAAATATTTTTGTTAATTTTTTATCACAAACTTGTATATAGTTACTTAATTTTAGAAAACAGCTAACAACAAACTATCTATTGCTTTTACCAATTGCGAACGAGCACCGGAAAATTTGTTTACCATCACGGTAAAAGCGTATTTTTTATCTCCGTCGGTGTAATATCCGGCAAAGCATTGTACTCCATTGATGCTACCGCTTTTCATTCTTATTTTTCCGGCTAGCCTCGTCCCCGCTAAACGGCTTTTTACAGTTCCGTCTATGCCTGCTTGTGGTAACGATTCCAGAAATTCAGGGGCGTATTTACTCTTTGTCTGCATATAGACCAGCAGGTCGCACATGAACGTAGGGCTTACGGCGTTGGCCGGCGACAAGCCACTACCGTCGAATATCATCAGAGCATCAGTATCCAGTCCTTTACTTTTCCAAAAATCGTTGGTCTTTTTTATTCCGGCATCTAAAGCTGAGGAATAAATGTCGTTGGTTTTCGTCCGTCCTACAGTGCGGATAAGATGTTCCGCATAATGGTTATTGCTTCGTACATTGGTATCCTTTATAATATCCTTCAAAGGGAAAGACAGGTGAGTGTAAAAGACCTTTCCTTCAGTAGACTTTTTATCTTTCAGATACATTTGTCTATAATAATCATTTTGAGATGTTTCTGCTTTTCCTATTTTATATCCTTTCTCAACAAGAGTCTTGGCTATGCTTTCGGCCAGAAACATTCCCGGATCAGGTATATCTCCTTTTATGCTGAAAGATGTCCTGCCGCCCGGGATGTCTCCGGTAAGAAGCCTATCCATCGAGAAGGGCATTCCGTGAATATATCCGTTATCCTGCCCTGAACTATTTAGTTGCAAGGTGTTTTTAAAGTTTATATTTATTTCCGGTTCAGTGCTGACTATAACAGGACAAGTATCTAAACGGGTGGTATTGAAATACAGCTTATACGTATTGTCAAAAACACTTATACCATATGCTGCCGCCGCATAATAATTACCCATATCCTGATAAATCCACCTGTGTGATATTCCGTCTTCGTAACCGAAATAATCATCGATTACCATTACATCCAGAGTTTCGTTGGAATCGATATTTTTCTTAATCTCATCGCCCCATTGCGAAAGAAAGGCGTTTGGCGTATTGTCCAAATGTTCTGTCCCTAATGTGGGATCGCCATATCCACGTATTAATAATCTGCCCGGATGGTTTATATCTTTTTCCAAAGTTGTTTGATAACGATAACCGGGTTCCAGAATCTCTAAAGCAGTAGCCGTAGTCACCACTTTCAGTATAGATGCCGGTGTGTATGACCGGTCTGAATTATAAGAGGCTATCTGCTTCCCTGAGAAGTCTTTTATACAGATACCTACCGATGCATATTTTAACCCCTCATTATTCAAAAAGTCCTGAACAGCTTTTTGTTTAGTCTGTGCAATCAGAGAGTAATGCGCCAAAAGGAGAAAAATTAGCGTATAGTAGGTTTTGGACTTCATAATGAGCATATTGTTATTAAAAATTTAAAAAAATAAATATCTTTGTAAAGATAAAAATAATATCGGTATTATGGACCAGCGTTTTGAAAAGCCTTTTACTTTTGATAGAACAATCCGGTTATTAATCAGCGTTTTTGCGCTGGCTATGGCTCTTTATCTGCTTTATGTCCTAAAGGGAGTATTGTTGCCATTCTTTATTGCATGGTTGATAGCATACATGTTGAACCCGCTAGTCCGCTTCTATAAAAAGAAATTGCGTTTGCCTAATTCTCTGGCCGTAATATTAACCTTACTATCTGTCGCAGGAGGCTTAACTCTGTTGGGATTTATTCTTGTTCCGTTGATAGAAAATGAAATATGGCAGATAAATCTGTTGATTTCGAGCTATGATCTGTCTTCTATCAGCCGGAATGGAATACCGATGAGTGTAGCAGATGTAATAAGCCGCTACGTGGATTTCAAGGAAATACAGGAAAGTTTGTCTAAGCAGAACCTTGCAGAATTGTTCCAGTTTCTAACTCCTGCGGTAGAGGTAATATTTTCCAATACAATTTCCTTTTTGTTCGGATTAACTGTCATTTTCGTCGTTATTCTTTATATAATTTTTATTTTGCTGGATTATGATAAGATAAATGAATTGTGGCGGTATCTGGTACCTCCGAAGTATCGCCCTATAGTTAACCGCATTATTTTAGATGTAGAGCACAGTATGAATAAGTACTTCCGTCATCAGGCCTTTATCTGCCTTATCCTTGCTGTTCTCTATTCCATAGGATTTTATACGATTGGGTTGCCTTTAGCTATTATGTTCGGTATTATCGTAGGACTTGTACATATGATACCATATCTGCAAGTTATTACCTTTCCTCCGGCTATATTGCTTTGTTGGTTGCATGCATCGCAAACGAATGACAGTTTTTGGACAATGCTGGGATTAGTGGCGCTGATATATGTTATTGTACAATGCATTATGGATTTGTTTCTGGTTCCCCGAATCATGGGTAAAGCGATGGGGCTGAATCCGGCAATCATACTTCTATCTTTATCTGTTTGGGGATCATTGTTGGGAATTATTGGTATGATTATAGCCATTCCGCTGACAACCTTATTGTTGTCGTATTATAAGGAGTTTATTGATTCGGCTGAAAAGTTGCATGCCAGAGAGAAAGCACAGCAAGATATACCATTCGATGAGACTTGATTCCTTTATTTTTTATACCTTTATACTCCAATTTTGAAATATAAAACTAGATAATAATGCAATTAACAGCGAAATTGATTCAAGTATTGCCCGTGCAAACAGGTATGGGAAAAAACGGAGAGTGGAGGAAACAGAGCATAATATTGGAAACTGATGGTATGTATCCTAAAAAAGTCTGTGTCACAGTGTGGGGAGATAAGATTAATGAATCTGTTTTACAAGTGGGAAATATTTTGGATGTATCCTTTGATATTGAAAGCCGCGAATATAATGGTAACTGGTATACCGATTTGAGAGCATGGAAAATTGATGCTACCGGAGCCGGAGTACCGGTTCCCCCTACTGCTGCGCCATACAATCAACAAGCAGCACCATCTGCCCCGGTAGATTTTAGTGGTGATGAAGGAGATGATCTTCCTTTCTAAATAAGGCTTTAGCAAAATATAGGCTGGGAATAAACTGGAAATCTAGTTTATTCCCAGTTTCTTTTTGAGTTCATCTCTCAATAAGGATGCCAATTCATAATCTTCACCTTCAATTGCGTCTTTTAAGAGAGTTTCCAATTCTTCAGTATCAAGCAAAGAATAATCTAAAGCCAGATTGTCTTTTTCATCTTCCCGGGCATATTCAGAAGAGGTGTTCTCTTCGAAGACAATAGCCTGTTCCCGCATAATTGACTTTGTGGTATAAATAGGAGATTTGGTCCTTAGAGCTATAGCAATAGCGTCAGACGTCCGGGATTCTATTTCAACACTATGTTCTCCCTGACGGAAATACATTTTTGAATAGAAAACGCCATTATCGTATTTATATATAACGACTTCAAGTAATGTAATGTTAAATTCGGAAGTAAGCGTTTGGAATATATCGTGGGCTAAAGGCCTTGGAGGTATAGACCCTTGTAAACGAAACGCGATAGACTGGGCTTCCGGTGTTCCTATTATGATTATTAGACGCCGGGCTCCATCATCTTCAGCTAATATTAGCCCGTATGTTCCTGACTGTGTTTGATTAAACGAAAATCCAAGTACTGATAACCTTATCTTATCTTCCATATAACAGAGTATTGCCCAAAAATAACTATTTATTTTTAATTTGACCAAAATTCTATTTCTAAAGTAAGGCTACCGCACGAAAATAGCCAAAATGTTACCGGATGAAATAAATTCCGTGCGTTTAAATTATTAATTGACTATTCCGACTTTAGGAACAACGTGTTAAGTAATTATTGAATAGATAAATCTTTTTTTACCTTATTTAATAACCCTTCACAAGAATCTTCTAATAGATCGAGAACCAGTTCGAAGCCCTCAGCCCCGGAATAATACGGATCGGGTACATGATCGTTTTCATATTTTTTCGAAAAATCCATCATACGATGAACCTTTGCTTCCGAATCAAGATCCGGCGCAAGGCGCAATATAGTATTATAATTGCTGTCGTCCATTGCCAATATTATATCGAAACGGTCAAAATCACGACTCGTAAATTTGCGAGAAAGCGAATCGAACTTATACCCTCTACGGGTTCCATGCTGTCTCATTCGTGAATCGGGTAATTCTCCTATATGATAACCTGCTGTTCCGGCTGAATCTACTTCTATTTTGTCTTTTAATCCTTGTCTTCTCACCATCTTTTTGAAAATTCCTTCGGCAGCAGGAGACCGGCATATATTTCCCAGACAGACGAACAGAACTTTATAAGTAGTATTATCAGACATATTCTTTCTTATTCATTATTTCGTTAATAATCTCTTTTATTCTTTGGTCCTCACAACCTATTTCCCGTAGCATATCTTCACCTATTACTGTTAGCCTGAAGTACATCTGTCGCTTGTCTCCCTCTCCCAGTATGCGTTCAATAAAGCCTTTATCCTCTATGGATCTGATTACTTTAGATGCATTAGAGTTGGTGAGGCCTAATTTCTCCGCGATTTCTCCTGAAGAAAGCTTGTTGGATCTCAGGCTACACAATAGCATTCCTTCGTTCAGGCATAAGTCGTGCTTTTGCTGAAATTCGATCTCAAATTCCCGGATAGAGCGATAAATATCTCTGATTGAACACAATGATTTCATACGATAATAATTTTGATTTTAGTTGCCGTATGTAACTCGTATGATTTTTATTATCCTGGGCTTTGGTGATTTGACAAAAATCATGCTTCGTTTCATTTTTTCTTATTCAGTAAGACTTCATCGATAGCCTCTTTTAATGTATGTTTGGGTAGTGCCCCTTGCGCCATTTGCGGTTGGCCTTCCATTGGCACAAATAATAGGCTTGGGATGCTTCTTATTCCGAACATTGCTGCCAATTCTTGCTCAGCTTCGGTATCTATTTTATAGATATAAATTTGATCGCCATATTCGGCCGCTAATTCTTCTAATACCGGCGCTATGGCTTTACATGGGCCACACCAGTCGGCATAAAAATCTATCAAAGCAGGTTTGTCTCCCAGATACTTCCATTCCGAAGGATTAGCTTCATAATTAGTCACTTTTTTAAGAAAATCTATTTTATTTAAGTGTATTGGTTTCATTTTATTCTCCTTTTTCACTGTTTCTGTTGTTTCGGCATTTGCCGTTTGTTTATTTTCTGTTTGTCCGTTGCAGGAACTAAATAAAGAGCCTGCGAATAGTAATACTAATAAAATTTGTCTCATTTTTTTCGTTATTTTTTTTTGAAAAATCCAAAAATAAGGCCGCCCACGATTGCTGCCCAAATCACACTCATTGCCGGTGACGCTGTAATGGGGCAAGTTCCCGTATTGCATCCTATATGATACCAGTATAAATAACCTCCTATACCACCGGTAACAGCACCGGCAAGATACAACCAATTTCGTTTTAATATATCAATAGCTTTATTCATTTATTTAAAATTATGATTTATCGTTACAAAGATAACGATATTTTCCATTAAAATAAATTTCCAAAGGAAAATAAATATTAAAATAAACAAATCTTTCTTACTTATAGGGGAGTAAGCTTATGCTGTTAATTACTATACTATTCTATTGTCCGGAGAATACCTTGTTGATCTCGTCTAATAAGTATTCTTTAGGATCGGAGCTGTATTCCCAGAACATCACTCCGGCCATATTGTTTTCCTTTACATATTCGCATTTTGCCTTAACTGATTCTTCATCGTCATAGGTTACGAATATTCCTTTATAGAAATTGTATAAATAAGGAGCCTGTGCCGGATTGTCCCAGTACCTGTAATACTCATCCTTATTTACCAGACTGTCTTTTATGTATGTATAACCTTTGCCTTGTATTTGCTTATCGATCTCCTCTCCCAAACCTTTCGAAGCTCCCTTCTTCAGTTGAAAGATTCTTCCGTAAAAAGCAATACCCATTACTAATTTTTCGGCTGGGACTCCGGCTTTGATAAATCCGTCGATAGCAGTAGCGGCCGAACTCTTTATTTCATAATTGTCCGATGGGTAGAGGTTTGTGTGGTGAATGGCTATTTCGTTCGATTGGTTGTCATAGCTCATTATATTTACGTAGTCAAGATATTCCTGCGCCTTGCCCATCTCCGTATTATCAATGAATTTTTGGAATCCTCCCACAGCTGTAGTAAGCAGATATTTCTTGCCCGTCGTTTTCGAAAGAGCATCTAATTCTGCTCTGATAGCTGCAAACATCAGTGTGTAGTTTCTTTTGTCTTCAGGACGATATACATTGTCTTTATCTCCCGGAATCGCAGGGTATTCCCAATCAATATCTACTCCATCCAGATTGTATTTGCCCATTATATCTACTGCTGATTTTGCAAATATTTTTTGTCCGTCGCCTGTAAGTACTGCATCCGAGAAGTTCTTACTCCAAGACCAACCTCCAATAGAAATCAGTATCTTAAGGTCCGGATTTTGTTGTTTTAGTTCGTTTAGTTTTCTGAAATTCACTGTATCGGTTGCTTCATTCGTCAGAAAGGCTTTCCCGTCTTTTACATCCACAAAGGCATAATTGATGTGAGTTATTTTATCGGGCGATATTTTATTAATATCCACCAACCCTTTATATCCACCTACATAGGCTATAATAACACGGTTCCCGCTTTTTTCCTCTTCGTCTTTTCCTGAGCAGGATATAAATACTACAAAAAGCAGTAAGATAGAAATAATTAGTGTTTTCTTCATTTTATACAGACTTAATGTTAATCTTTTATTTGGCTCTTAGCTTCCTCCGAAACTGAAACTTACAGGAATATATATCGGTGATGTTACCGGGACAGTACCAATCATAAATGTAGGTTTTAACTGAACACTCACATTCGATTTTTGCGAACCTATACCGACCAGGTTTTTAGCAATATTCAGTACCGCATCTTTCGAGTTGTTTTTCATAAGGGTGGCCAGATCTACTCCAATAGAAAGAGGTAATGTTTGAGTCTGCCCGGCAGCTATATTCAAAGCCTGATTTACCGCTCCCGTTGTAAACTGAATATCATCGATACTAACCACGTATTGTAATCCATTGAGCATGGCGGCTGATTGGTTGGGATTTTTTATATTAAGGTTCAATGTAAAATTAAGTGGAATAGAAGTTGCTGATCCTGTCAGTATCGAAGTTACTTTGGGAATGGACGTAATGGAAAGCCCGTTTGAGAGGTTCATCCCGGAAACAGACATTCCGGAAATGGATTTGTAGCTATACTCACAATTGATCATGTTGTATGTACCGGATAAACCTTGCTGTAAATTACTGCAACCGGCCAATACCAGCGCAATCACGAGTAGTGTAAAAAATTTCTTTTTCATTTTTATAATATTTTACTAGTCTATTTTATTGTTACCATTGTCGCTCCATAACCATATTCACGGAATGAGGCATCTTGATAATAAACTGATTTATATTTTGTTTTTAATTCTTTTAAAATTGTATTTTTAAGTACTCCGTCACCTTTTCCATGTATGAATACTATTTTTTGACCTTTATTGTTTTTGTTTTCTGCCATTACTTCGTTGAACTTTTTCAACTGATATTCCAGCATATCACCCGGAGAAAGTCCATTTGTATTGTCAAGTAATTCGGTTATATGCAAATCGATCTCTAAGATAGGCTTTTTTTCTTTCTTTTCTATCGGTTGTATCCGGGGACGTTCTTTTTGTTTCATTGCCTCTTCAATTTCTTTTGCCGAAATTGTCAATTCTCTTTCTGCAAGATCTCTGCGAACAACCGGATATATGATGGCTTCGTCCTCGAAATAATCATTTTCCTTAAAACTGTGGAGTTTATAGAATTTAACTGTATCTATATGTATATCTATGGAATAGGTATTTTTAAGAGCAAACTCTTTATTTCTCTTGTATGCGAAAAATTGAAGGCAAACATGCTCGATATTGTTTATCTCCGGTTTGTCGAATTCTTCGATGAAAAGTTTCGTGTTGGGTTCTATGCTTCCTGCATGTCTGCTAAGCCATCCTTTTTCTGTCCGGCTCATGTAATTGAACGACAGGTAATAATTGCTGTCATTTACAAGATAACATTCAATATTGGTAGTGCTCAAACTTTTTATATCAATTGGCAGATAAGCCAGGTAAACGCCGAGTTGTTCTCCTTCTTTAGTTTCTTCGGGTTTATATTCTTCTTCCTTAACTTGTTGACGGGTTTGAAAGGCTTCAGCCGGCTTAGTCGTCGATTTGACCTGTATGTCCTTTGCCGGTTCTATTACTACTGTTTCGCGTATCAGGACAGGTATATCAAACCCCTCTTCATCTTCTACCAATACGATATCTTTTCCTTGAAATCCTTTTACTACACCGCCACCTGTAGTATTCAGGAAGCGCACTTTATCTCCTATTTTCATCTATTTCTTTTCTTTATTTTTCTCTGCGTTTATAATCGGTTGTTGCACGGGTGCTATTTTTTGTCGTGCTGAATCTGTCACTTTTCGCGTCGAGTCTATCGTTTGTTGTATATTTCTGTTTCTTCTTCGTGGGTTGAAGGATTGGAACAACCTCTTAAGAGTAGCCGCTTCTTTAGTATAGACAATACCAATGCCCTGCGTAGTAGGCGCCGTGCGATAATACTTATCGTTGGTATGGCTATATCCTCTTAGTGTCCACATAGAATTTAACTGATATTCCACGTCAAAATCTCCGATCAATGCATTATTTGCTGTCCGGTCTGTCTGATAACCGAGATTAGTGGAAATTCTCAATTTATCATCCAATAGCTTAGTGGAAGCATTAACAGTCATATTCAGGTCATTGACAGAGCCGTCATTCGATTCTATATTCGCCCCTATTTGCCACTTATCGCCTAATACATTTCCCATCAGAGCTGTCAGGCCACTGGACAACGCGCTGGATGCAATATTGGTCCATATACTGTTACCGAAGCTACTTCCGGCACCACCCATATCTACGTAGAACGATCCGGTGGCAACCAGAGATGCAAAGTTTCTTATTTTTTGTTCCTCGGTACTTATCAATGTATTTACTCTGCGTTGCACATCGTCATTTGCTTCCGGCAGGCTAATATTATAAGTCACATCCATCTTATCCATATTCCCTTTTATTCCAAGTATGCAGTCCACCATTGTTTTTGTAGTAGATCCGTCCATGCCAAAACTATTATCCAATGTAGCCAGATTTGCTCTAACTCTGCGGTATGCCGTAATATCAAACTCTGTTTTGAGAGGATCGCCTTTAAAATATAGCTTACTGCCGTCCTGAATTTTAAAATCCAGTTTCTTTATATTTTGCAGGTTAAGCTTAACCTTTCCATCAGTCAATGCATAGTCTCCTCTGGCAAACATATTTTCATTTTGCATGTCATAATAGAAATCGATTGTCCCGGAACCCTTTGCTTCCATTTCATCGCCTGTATTCTGATCCATTATTACCCTTAAAGTTATGTCAGGAGTAACATTCAGTTTGATGTTAAGTTTAATAGGCAGAGGTGTCTCTCTGCGTATCAAATCTCTTAGGGATTTGTTGAGTTTTTCTTCCGGAACATTAATGTATACTACGCTCTTGTAGTCACTGGCTTCGGAATGTTGAGGTAGAAGTATGTTGAGAACAGAGTTTTTGTCGTTTTTTATCTGCATATCCATATTTATGCCATCGTTTGTTCCGTTTATCTTTACGTTTCCTGTGGCATATACACGCCCATAAAACAGACTGTCGGTGCGATGCATGGTATTTAGTACCATCAGATTGTTCATCTGCATATTCAACGAATACTTCATGTTGTCGAAGTTATTATGCGTGACTGTTGCATTTACGGTTGCTTTACTGCCTTTGCTATCTCTTATGGTCAGGTTGTCAAACCCTATTCTGTCAGGGGCTACTCTGATCGTATCTGAAATCGTATAGACTACATTCGTGTAATCTATTCCGATCTGAGTATCGTTGAATCCCAAAAATCCCCTTATCTTCGGAGCTTTTGAGCTTCCTTCAACGATCAGGTTGGTGCTGACGGTTCCGTCTACTTTGTTTAGCATATCGGAGACAAATGGTTGTATCCATTTCAAAGGCATTTCCTGGAGCCGCAATTGTAAGTCGAGAGAATCCTGTACGGTATATATTGTCCCATCCAGTTCGGCAAGATTCCGGTCTCCTTTATTCAGCATGGCATCCAGCCT
The DNA here is from genome assembly GCF_054601275.1 of Dysgonomonas reticulitermitis. NCBI lineage: Bacteria > Pseudomonadati > Bacteroidota > Bacteroidia > Bacteroidales > Dysgonomonadaceae > Dysgonomonas > Dysgonomonas reticulitermitis. The sequence continues at coordinate 62,212 of NZ_BAAHWU010000006.1, forward strand.
TACTCCTCCGAAATAATCGCTCCACTGGCTGTCTATTTTCATTGTGCCTAATGTATCGCTGAAAATGACGATATCTGCCATTTCCAGATCCTTAGTATACATTTCCGGACGATCCAATATATTCGTTAACAGTACATTTCCGTACAGGCATCCCCGAATATTTTTTATTTCGAAGGCCTCCAGTAAATCTCCTATTTCCGCATGGCTGAAGTATACTTTCAGACTATCCGATTCTGACTTGGAAATAATTCCGTCAATACCAAAGTATTTTTTATTATTCAATTCTATTCCCAGGTTGCTTATCTCTGTTCTTGTCCCTTTATTGATTATTTCGGCAGGCAATAAGTTTAACGCAAGCTCCTGTATCTTTATCTCTGAAGGGATGATTTTAAGTGATGATATTAACTCATCCTTTTCGTCCCGGCTAAAGGTGGCCGAAGCTTCCAGCCTGCCATTAATATTTACCGTCGTATTGTCGCTGACAATTTTGGATAGAGCATAAATGGTATTATCGGCTCCATCGACGTTTAACGACACCCTATAAATCCCATTCTCCATCAGCACTCCTGTATTGGCTATGATATTGAAGGCCGAATCGACATTCGAAACAGTTATTGCCGTGTTTTTTATGTCATAATCTCCAAAACGGATATAGGGGATATTTCCCTTTATGCTAATTTGCTTGTCTATGGTATTAATCCGGCCGTCTATTCGGGCAGGTTCTATTATATCGACAGGCAAAGTAAATATTTTACCCAATTCCTCCGTATTATTAGCTGTAATATTGAAGGTGAAATCATTTTGAGCTTCCTTTACGCGCTTCGTTGTTTGAAATACATCGGGGAGGTAATTGTGCATCAGATTGGTGAATTCATCGGCTATAGACACGAATGTGTACTGTCCGCGTATATTTGCCGAGAATAGAGATGAAGTGAGCGTTATAAATTTTTCGTTTGTATCTCTACCTAGTTCTAATGTGAATTTTCCCGGTTTAAAGCCGATATTCGTATCATCATGCAGGTATAGGCTGTCGATATTTATTTTCCCAACCATATGATCTATATCCAGACCTTTGATATTTCCATTCAAAGCCATTGTTAAGCGGGGATTTATCCAATTCTCATCCTTGTAGAAATGATCGACAAGCAAATCATCAACGCGTAATCTGAGACTTACATCAGGAATCCGTTCCTGTGTCATCGTCGCATTGGCCACAATCTTGCCAATAGGGAGATCGGCCTGTGCTTCCACTCCCATTTTTGAAGCATTATAGAACGCGCTGAAAGGAATATTGTTATATACATCTTTTTCGAAACCAATAGCATTTATTTCCCCTTGAGCCACAGCCTCTAAAGGAGCTTTATTTCCTTGCCGTGCTTTAAAATCCATATGTGAGGACAGTTGTCTCAGTCCTGTGTCTTCTCCGAGCAATTTACCCAGATTGAAGTTTTGCGTTTGCAAGCCGCCTGTCACATTAAAATTCGTAAAGGTGGTATCTATACTCCCGTTTGCCAGTAGTTTTATTGCTCCTTGCCGGCACCATGTTTCAGCATCCAGTTTAAATTTATTCAACTGTCCGTTTAATTTCCCTTTCAGATAAATATCGCCCATACCGGTAAGAATATCCGGGGAAACAAAAGTAGAATCTCCTAACCGCGCAAAAGCCTTGATCGCAGCCGGAGACATCTTAAATTTATCGATAGAAAGGTTAATGTCCGAATTGCCATATCTTTCGTAGTTTGCAATAGAAGCTTTTCCTTGAATAATAGCATCTTCTCCGTAAGACAAGTTTATATTTTCTATATCTATGGCAGGCAGTGTACCTACTATTGACGTTTTCAGGTTTATTTTGTTTTTCAAAAATTTCAAATTGGGGAGAAAGGCCATTAAATCTTTTCCTTCTATTTCGGCATCTGTTGTTTCTATCTCAAATTGGTTAGAGGTCAGATTATATTTGGCCTTGTTTATGTTGAGATGGGAGTTTGGTAGTTCGAGAGATAGTCCCTCCGCCCAAAGTTGAGATTTATCTGAAAAAAGATGCCCTTTTAAAGCCGTAATCTCGACTCCCGACTTTTCTCTTGCTTTCAAATTCTTCAGGGCAATATCTAAATTGTCGGTATCTATCGAGTTTAGGTTGAGACTGGCATTCAGATCATACAGCGAGATATGGGAAGAGTTGAACAAACCAGGAGATAAAGAGTCTGATAGTATATCATAGTTCAATCGTCCATTTTTTATATTGATATTTTCGATTACTATTTTTAATGAGCTTTTCGTCGTATCCGTTTCTATTGTATCACTACCCGAAAAAGCATCTATTATGAATTGAAAATTAAGATCGCTGACACTGTCCTTTTGGTTTATATTAATAACAAAGTCATCGAGGTCTATTCCTGTTATAGCCAGCTTATTATTCTTAATAAATTCCCAGGGGCTGAGTCTTACCTCCAGATTGCGGGCATAAAGCAGCGTGTCTTTGGATCGATCCTCTATATATATGCCTTTTAGTGTAGCCCTATTAAATAATTTAAGGCGGACTTCATCTATCGAAACTTCTGTTTTTAGTGTGCTTTTTAATTGATCTACGGCAAAATCCGCTACTTTTTTCTGGACGGCAGGTATCGAAAGCAAAGCAAACAAAAACGCATTTAGTATTATAAAACCCAATACTATATACAGAAATATCCTAAAGAGCCTTTTTATAAGACTCTTTTTTTTCGGTTCTTCCGGCGCACTTTTTAAATCTTGTTCTTCCGCCATCTAATTATTTTAGTTTTTCAGACCATTCTTCTTCATTAAAGCCTACCAGAACAAAATCATCTGTAACGATCAAAGGGCGTTTGACAACCATCCCGTTTGATGCCAGAATATCGATTAATTCGCTTTCAGAAGCAGATTTAACTTTCTCTTTCAGATTGTTTTCTTTATAAATTTTTCCGGATGTATTGAAAAATCGATTGATTGATAACCCACTTCGTTTAATCCATGAAGCCAGTTCTTCTTTATTAGGTTTATCCTTGGATATATCTCGGGATATTGTGTCTATATTATTGTTTTTTAACCATTTGCCCGCGTTTTGACAGGTGCTGCATTTTGGGTATTGTAAAAATAATATATTCATGTGTTATTGTCTTAGAAGTTGTATCATATATGCAAAAATACAGATTTACTAATAAAATAACGTAGATGAATCGTTTAAAGTTCTCTAGTTTTAGTCCTTACGCGTGATAATTTACTTATTTTTGTACCAAAATTAAAAATATAAGCATGGTACAATCAATGACTGGCTTTGGAAAAGCCTCTGCCGAGTTCGATAAAAGGAAAATTACAGTTGAAGTAAAGTCTCTTAATAGCAAGCAACTGGACCTATCAGTCCGTCTTCCGAACTTATATAAAGAAAACGAAATGACCGTGCGAAATCTTTTGTCACGGGTGTTAGAGCGTGGCAAAATAGATTTTTTGATATATGTGGAAAATATAGGAACAGAAACGGCGACTCAGATCAATCAGGTTCTGTTGGAAGGTTACTATCTTCAGATAAAAGAATCGGCGGAAAGGTTAGGTATCGATACTCCACAAGACTGGTTTCAGGTATTACTCCGGATTCCGGATGTACTGAAATATGAAACTCAGGAAGTAGATGAGGAAGAATGGGCGTTTGTAATGAAGATTATCGAGGATGCCTTGAACCAACTACAATCGTTCCGCAAACAAGAAGGGAACATGTTAAACAGGCTGTTTGAAGAAAAGATAGCTAATATATCCGCATTACTATCTGATATAGAACCTTATGAAGCTGAACGTGTGGAAAAAGTAAAAGGACGCATCACGGAAGCTTTGCAAAAAATAGAAGATTTCGACTATGATAAAAACCGGTTCGAGCAGGAAATGATCTATTATATCGAAAAACTGGATATAAACGAAGAAAAATCCCGTTTATCGAATCACATGAAATATTTTTTAGAGACAATAAATACAGGTGCGGGGCAAGGGAAGAAACTTGGATTTATTGCTCAGGAAATGGGACGGGAGATAAACACGATGGGCTCGAAATCGAATCATGCGGAAATGCAACAGATTGTTGTTCGCATGAAAGACGAGTTGGAGCAAATAAAAGAACAAGTATTAAACGTCCTTTAATCTATCGGTGGAATGGGTAAATTAATCATCTTTTCGGCTCCATCGGGATCGGGTAAATCTACTATTGTCAATTATTTACTCTCTCAAAATATAAATCTGCAATTCTCGATATCTGCAACCAGCCGTCTTCCCAGAGGAGAAGAAAAGCATGGTATAGAATACTATTTTCATACTCCGGAAATCTTTCGTGAAAAGATTGCAAATGGAGAGTTTCTGGAATATGAAGAGGTTTATAAAGATAAGTTCTACGGAACTTTAAAATCGGAAGTAGAACGGATATTGAATAACGGGGGCAATGTTATCTTTGATGTAGATGTTGTAGGCGGATGTAATATTAAAAAATATTATGGAGATAAGGCCTTGTCGGTATTTATAGAACCACCCTCAATAGAGGAGCTTCGCAACCGGCTTGAAAAAAGAGGAACAGACTCGCCGGAGGTGATCGAAGCACGAGTAGCAAAGGCAGAGCAGGAAATAACATATGCATCCCGGTTTGATGTTATTATTAAAAACGACGATCTGGAGGAGGCAAAGGCAAAGGCTTTAAAAATTGTAACTGAATTTCTGAGTAAATGAATATCGGTATATTTTCAGGATCTTTTAACCCTATACATGTGGGGCACGTCATTTTGGCTAACTATATTGTCGAATTTACGGAGATAGATGAAATATGGTTTCTGGTGAGTCCTCAGAATCCGTTGAAATCTGAGGATGAACTGTCAGACGAACAATCACGGTTGGAAATGACTAAGCTTGCCTTGCAAAAATATGCAAAGTTTAAAGTAAGCGACTTTGAGTTCTCCATGCCAAAACCGTCGTACACAATAGATACACTCAGATCCTTACGGGAAAAATATCCGGACGATACCTTTTTGTTAATTATTGGCGCTGACAACTGGAATGTATTTGAGAGTTGGAGGGAATACGATAAAATATGGGAAGAGTTTGCACTGAAAGTATACCCGCGATTAGGCTCACGCATTACGATCCCTAATAAATTGAAACATAAAGTGGAGGCACTGGATTCTCCGATTGTAGAAATGTCGTCTACATTTATCCGGGAGAGTATAGCAGAAGGAAAAAATATAAGCGCGTTTTTGCCGGAAGGCGTATATGAATATATTATAGAAAAAGGGCTTTACAAATGAGAAAACGGGATCCGTTTTTCGATTCTCTTAAGTTTATACTGATCTGCCTCGTTGTTTTCGGTCATACTCTTGAATACAGTGGGATTAAGGACATTTTGTCTTTTAAAGTGTACAGCTTTATTTATACGTTCCATATGCCTTTGTTTATTTTTATATCCGGCTATTTTTCTAAAAATATAACATGGGATAAGCTCAAAAAGAGTTTCAGGACATTACTTCCCGCTTACCTTGTGTTTCAGACTATATTATCCATTCCAAATATGTTGGATGGTTCTTTTATTCTGTTCAATTTTCTTACTTCTCCTCAAGGCATTTTATGGTATATACCGGCTTTACTGTATTGGCGGATCGCGTTTTATTTTGTTCCTAAAATTAGATTCTTGAACTTTCCGATAGTAATTGTGGTATCCATACTGCTGTCGTTTTTGATTGGATTGGTGAATTATCCTGTTTTTTTATCCATTGCCAAAACTATGGCGTTCTTGCCATACTTTGCATTGGGATATTATTGTACAGAAAATACGATAAAAAAAATCAGGAGCTGGGACAGGACAATTTCCGTAGCAATACTTATTATGGCTTTTTTGCTGGTTTACACGTTTACGACATCCGATTTTGTTCTCAATCTTTATGGTGAGTTTTCATATAAATACGTTTTCGGCAGTATTGCGAAAGGGCTTTTATGGAGAACGGTCAGCATGGTTGCCGCCATTAGTATATCTTGTGCAATAATAAATCTGGCGACAGATAAGCTTCATAAGTGGGGTGGGCGCACACTGGATATCTATTTGTTGCATGCTCCATTAGTCTATATAGTGTATGGAAGATTCTTGAGGAAATTTGAAATATCTCCTGATTTGCCGGTTGCTTTGGCTGCATTCGTTGTCATAATGCTGTTATGCGTATTGATGATCCGGATAAAAGTGTTTCACTATCTGGTAAATCCGTCATTGCTATTTGAACAGAAAAATAAGAAATGAATGAAAGAAACTTTAAATATTCATATTGAAGACTATAATTATAACTTACCTGAGGAACGAATAGCAAAATATCCGTTGGATAGGAGGGATCAATCGAAATTACTTGTTTACAAAGGTGATGAAATCACAGATGATATTTTTTGCAATCTGGGTGGTTATCTTCCCGATAATAGTCTTATGATATTCAATAATACGAAGGTCATTCAGGCACGTTTACATTTTAATAAAAGTACAGGTGCGCGGATTGAAATATTTTGTCTGGAACCATACCTGCCAAATGACTATCAGGTTAATTTTCAGCAGACCCATAAATGCTCTTGGGTTTGCCTTGTCGGGAATCTGAAAAAATGGAAAGAGGGTGGTCTTTCAAAAGAGATCGTTCTAAACGGTGAAAAGGTTATAATTGTAGCCAACAGGATACAATCGCACGGAGATTCCCATATTATAGAATTTGAATGGGATAAGCCGGTTTCTTTTTCAGAAATACTTGAAGTAATGGGAGAATTGCCTATTCCTCCTTATTTGAATCGGGATACAGAAGAGAAAGATAAACAAACCTATCAGACTGTCTATTCCAAAATAGACGGATCGGTGGCAGCTCCGACAGCGGGACTACACTTTACGCCGGAGGTCTTCGATTCTCTCAAAAACAAGGGGATAGGAACAGCAGAAATAACCCTGCATGTAGGAGCAGGAACTTTCAAGCCTGTAAAATCGGAACAGATAGCAGATCATGTGATGCACGCTGAGTTTATATCCGTCAGGAAAGAGATTATAGAGCAACTGTTAAATCATAACGGAAAGATTATAGCAGTAGGGACAACTTCGGTTCGCACCTTGGAAAGCCTTTATTATATTGGACAAATATTGGAAGAAGACGGAAGTCCGGATAGCTTAAAAGTTTGGCAATGGCAACCCTATGAAAGTGAAAAGAAAGTGACGGTGAAGCAGGCTTTGGAAAATATAATTTCATATCTCGACAAGAATAATTTATCGTCTCTGATTTCCGAGACGCAAATAATGATTGCTCCGGGCTATACTTACCGGATAGTAGACGGCATTATTACCAATTTTCACCAGCCAAAGAGTACATTGCTTCTGCTTGTCTCTGCGTTTTTAGGCAATACGGATTGGAAAAATATATATCGACATGCTATGGAAAACAATTATCGTTTTTTGAGCTATGGAGACAGTTCCCTGCTGTTGAAAGAATAATCAGAACGGATAGCCAATACCAAAGTGTAATGCCATATTTTTCAATGGTTTTTTGAACATGACAAAACGATCGGATTGATCCCGTCCCGGATCATATGCTTTTGTCCCCAGGTCGAAACGTAGAAGGAGAAACCCTAAATCCAGTCTAAGTCCCAATCCGTAAGCAACTGCTATTTCCTTATAGAAACTATTAAAGGTAAATTGCCCACCCGGTTGGCTATCATAATTTTTCAATGTCCATATGTTTCCTGCATCAATGAACTGAGCAAATTCAAACAGTTCGCTGACCTTCATCCTGTTTTCTATACTTAACTCGAGTTTCATATCTCCGGTCTGATTTACAAAGTCGGCTTCCATCCCGTCTTGTATCGATCGTTTATAAGATCCCGGTCCTAAAGAGCGTGTGCTCCAACCTCTCACGCTATTCGCTCCTCCTGCAAAAAAACGTCGTTCGAAAGGAAGAACATCCGAATTCCCATACGGATGAGCAAGCCCTAATCCTACATGATATGCCAGTGAATGCCTTTTTGAAAAATAAAATGTACGGGCATAATCAATACTACCTTTCACATATTCGGCATAGACCACTCCCAGTATGTTTTTTTGACCGTATTCATCGGGGTTTGCTCCATTTAAGGAAGTTACCAGCCGGGGTATGGCTCCTGCCACTTCAAATGATCCCCTGAGGGTGAATGTCGGATATAATGTAGTATAACGGCGGCTGTTGACAAGCGTAAATGAATAGGCTGTGCGTGCAACAAGTTGGTTGTTATAGCTTTCTTTTAATAGTGGGTTTTTTGAGATATTTGAATAGAGAGTATCAGACATCCAGGGCATCCGGATGTAGTTTATGTCTATCACATCTAAGCTGTGGCGTAGCGTGTTTCTTTTTGAAGACCAGCCGTAAGTGATCGTCCCATTAAAGAACTGACGTGTATATTCCGGCCGATGCTGATTGTTTAGTCCAATAGAGAATTGTGTTGTTGCAGAAGGTTGTTCGCGCCAGCTCTTCTGTAGCCATGGTAGTAAAAACATCGGGAAGGAAAGGCTGGTTTCTATACCATATTCGTAGAAGCTCTGGTTCATCAGGTCGGTATTTTTACTTCCTGTAATAAATTCATAGGCTCCTTTTAATTTAATATTTAGTCTCTCGCCTCCATTGAATAGATTCTGATGCTGATAAGATATACTGGGTGCAATACCGAAATCTCCGGCCGAGTTTGTTCCATCTATGGCTGTACTGAACCAGTGAACATTTGCCGGTAATAATGTGATAATAGCGTCAAGTTTCGTACTATCTCCGGATGACGGATGGACATCTATATTTGTTTGTTTTATAGCTCCCATATTATTGTATCCTTCGTAAGTTCGATTTAAAGCATAGTCTGAGAAATAAGAATCTTTTTGTAAAAAGTTATTCCGTGTTATCGTAGAATTCCGCAGGAAATTGTTTCGCCCGCGAATGATTTTTATTCCTTTTATTTCTGTGGTATCTGCATTCCTGAAAAACCACCGGTTGCCGACTTGTCGCCCGTCTGTGGATGAATTTAAAGTATTCAAACCGGAAATTACAGTTATATTATTTATTTTGTAGCGTATATATGAAAGACTGTCTTTCCTCGGATAGACATCCATATACAAGTCTACTTCGTGTGAGTTTAATGTAGTATCTGCCTTGAAATACAGATATTCTTTAGAGAAATCAAAGTAGCCTACGTTTCTCATAATGTTATTTACTTGTAGCCGCTCTTGTTCTAACATCTCCACATCGAACATATCTCCTTCGCTCAATAAGGGTTTTATCGGGATGCGACTCATTATTCGTGTCATGGTGGTATCGCTGAGTGTATACCGATAGTTACGGATAAGATAAGGAATTCCGCCTTTGAGATCGTATGTTACAGACATTTTTTTGCCTTTGGTTTTTAGAGTCGTATCTACCCGGGCATCCAGATATCCCTGATTATTTAATTGTTTCTTTAACTGGTTTACTGAGATAGCAGTCTGAGTATTACTGAATATTACGGGTGCCTGCCCTATTTTTCTTATCATCCTTGTCGTCCATTTACTGGTATCTTGACCGGCCATATTATATATTCCTAAACCGACTTTCCCCAAAAACAGAAAACTTGAATTGGGTTGTTGCCTTACAAAATCCTCTAAATCAGACGTCGCGTTTTTTGTGTCGTGTTTCACGTTGAAGCCATCCAACAGGTAACTACCTTCAGGTATGTTCTTAGTGGTATTGCATGCCATAAAAACAAGTAACAGTATATATACGATTTTTTGCTTCATCTTACAAAGATATAATGTTTAACAAATTGACAAAGCAGAGATGTTAGTAATATAGGGCAAAAAAAAATTTAACCCCTACCGGAATAAACAGTTAGCAGTAGTGAGTAGTCAGTAGTGAGCGCTCAGAACTTAAAATTTAAAACTCATAACTTTTTAACTCCTGCCTTTCTTTTAACTAAAAAGTAACAAACCTCTACAGTCAACAGTTATCAGTCAACAGTCAACAACTTGTACCTCGTATCTCGTCTACTCGTATCTTTTTAACTAAAAAGTAACAAACTTCTACAGTTATTTTTTAGCTGTTAGCCGATAGCTTTTAGCCGTTAGCCCCTTGCTCGCGCGGCTACCCTCTTTGTCATCCTGACCGCAGGGAAGGATCCCGATCCCCGGGAGACAGGAGATGCTTCCTGTCGTCAGCATGACAAACCAGAATTTAACTAAAAAGTAACAAACTTCTACAGTTAGCAGTAAACAGTAGTCAGCCAACAAGGCCTTTTCGTCATTGCAAATTCGAAGAATCGGCGGAGCCAACAGGAGTGAAGCAATCCAGAGTATTGATTATTAATGGATTGCTTCGGGCGAACCCTCGCAATGACGAGAGAAAAACTCCTTCCTCCTTTTAACTAAAATGTAACAAACTCCCATAGTACATGACAAAAAATATTTTATATATATTTAAAAGACTTATTATGTTGCCCTTACAGGGCGCAGTTCCTTCGGTTGTCATCTCACCGGGGTGTTACCCCGGGCTGGGATATATCAGGCTTTCAGCCTGTTTCTTTCCTTGATGCCCTGAAGGGGCTACATAATATAGCCCAATGGCAACGCCTTGGGTGGGAAAACGAAATCCCCTGAAACCGCGCCCTGTAAGGGCAATATAAGATTTTGTAATATTTTTTGTCATGTACTATGCAAACTCCACACTCAGTAGTCAACAGTAAACAGTAAACAGTAAACAGTCGGCCTTTTCGTCATTGCGAATTTGAAAAATCGGCGGAGCCAACAGGAGTGAAGCAATCCAGAGTATTGATTATTAATGGATTGCTTCGGGTAAACCCTCGCAATGACGTGCGACAGTCAGCAGTCAACAACTTGTACCTCGTATCTCGTCTACTCGTATCTTTTTAACTAAAAAGTAACAAACTCCACACTCAATTAGCTATTAGCTGTTAGCCCCTTGCTCGCGCGGCTACCCTCTTTGTCATCCTGACCGCAGGGAAGGATCCCAATCCCCGGGAGACAGGAGATGCTTCCTGTCGTCAGCATGACAAACCAGAATTTAACTAAAAAGTAACAAACTTCATCAGTTAGCAGTAAACAGTAGTCAGCCAACAAGGCCTTTTCGTCATTGCGAACGGAGTGAAGCAATCCAGAGTATTGATTATTAATGGATTGCTTCGGGTAAACCCTCGCAATGACGTGCGACAGTCATCAGTCAACAACTTGTACCTCGTATCTCGTCTACTCGTAACTTTTTAACTAAAAAGTAACAAACTCCACACTCATTTTCAAATTTGCTAATTTGCTAATTCGCTAATTTGCTAATTGTCTATTATAGATAAAACTAGCGCCATTCTTCATTTTTAATTTTTCATTTTTTTTGATGGGTTGCCCTGGTGACATTGCTCTAAAGATAGGATAGTTTGCTCTTTTTTAGTATTTTTGTATCCATTTTCCGAAAAGCCATGTCAGAAGAAAAAAATATTTTCATAAAAGGGGCGCGTGTCAATAACCTGAAAAATATCGACGTTGAAATACCCCGAAACAAATTTGTCGTTATCACCGGACTGTCTGGTTCGGGAAAATCGTCCCTTGCTTTTGATACCCTCTATGCCGAGGGACAGCGACGTTATGTAGAAAGCCTGTCGGCATACGCCCGTCAGTTTTTGGGCAGGATGAATAAGCCCGAATGCGATTATATAAAAGGGATTCCGCCGGCTATTGCGATCGAGCAGCGTGTCAGTGCACGAAATCCGCGTTCGACAGTGGGTACCTCGACTGAAACATATGAGTATCTGCGCTTATTATTCGCGCGGGTAGGCAAGACTATTTCCCCCGTTTCGGGACAAGAGGTGAAAAAACACCAGGTAAGCGACATTGTAGAAAAAATGTTGTCATATCCCGAAGATACACGTCTGGCTATTCTTACCAAAGTCATATTGCGGGATGGCCGAACATTGAATGAACAACTGGAAATATTGCAAAAGGAAGGCTTTTCGAGGGTTGAACTGTCCGGGAAATTTGAAAGGATTGAAGATATCTTAGCCTCGAAAGAAAAAATAAACCCGGATAACCTGCTCCTCTTAATCGACCGTCTGACATGTGATAAAGATGCCGCCAATATAAGCCGTTTCTCGGAATCGATAGAAACAGCATTCTTCGAAGGAGAAGGTGACTGCGTTGTCCGTTTCTACGGCGAAAAGACCGGATCTTTCGATTTTTCAAGGCATTTCGAGGCAGATGGTATACAATTCGAGGAGCCATCCGACCTGATGTTCAGTTTTAATAGTCCTGTTGGCGCTTGCCCTGTTTGCGAAGGTTTTGGCAGGGTAATGGGTATTGATGAAGATCTGGTCATTCCGAATAAAGGCCTTTCAGTCTATGAAGATGCTGTTGTTTGTTGGAAAGGCGAGAAAATGAGTGAATGGAAGACTGAATTCATCCACGCAGCCAACCGACATGATTTCCCAATTCATCGACCTTATTTCGAACTATCGGAGAAGGAAAAAGAGTTGCTATGGCATGGGACAAAGGGACTTCACGGTATCGATGATTTCTTTAAAATGATAGAAGAAAACCAATATAAAATACAGTATCGTGTGATGCTAGCCCGTTATCGTGGTAAAACTACCTGTCCTTCGTGCAAGGGTTCGCGCCTTAAACCGCAGGCTCTTTACGTAAAAGTGGGAGGGAAAACTATCGCCGATCTGGTTTTGATGCCGATTACAGAGTTGAAGGTATTCTTTGAGGAATTGGAATTGAATGAAACGGATGCCGCTGTTGCAAAACGGCTATTAACCGATATAAACGTCCGTATTCAATATCTTGTAAATGTGGGGTTAGGCTATCTTACCCTCAATCGTTTGTCTAATTCGCTCTCGGGTGGCGAGAGCCAGCGAATTAATCTGGCGACATCGTTGGGAAGCAGTCTTGTCGGTTCTTTGTATATACTGGACGAACCGAGCATAGGTCTTCATTCCCGTGATACAGATCTGTTAATTAACGTCTTACAGGAATTGAAGTCGATTGGAAACACGGTTGTCGTCGTGGAGCACGATGAAGAAATCATTCGTGCCGCCGATTACATTATCGATATAGGCCCTAAAGCCGGGCGTTTGGGTGGTGAGGTCGTCTATCAGGGAGATGTCGCCGGGCTTCAAAAGCAGACGGAAAGCTACACCGTCCGTTATTTGAATGGAGAAGAAAAGATTGAAGTTCCCGGAGTAAGGCGTAAGTGGAACAACTACATTGAAGTGAAAGGTGCCAGACAAAATAATCTGAAAAACCTGAATGTTAAGTTTCCTCTTAATGTAATGACTGTCGTAACAGGAGTTAGTGGTTCGGGAAAATCATCCTTGGTATGTGATGTTTTTTATACAGCATTGGAAAGGTATTATAAGGGAAAGGGCGAGCAAATAGTTCAATACAATAGTCTTGAAGGCGATCTTAAGCTGGTAAAGGATATTGAAATGGTAGACCAGAACCCGATAGGCCGATCGTCCCGCTCCAATCCGGTAACTTATATAAAAGCATATGACGAAATACGCAAATTGTTTGCCGACCAACCCTTAGCTAAGCAAATGCATTTTACTCCGGCCTATTTCTCATTCAACGTAGAAGGAGGTCGTTGCGAAGAATGTGCCGGGGAAGGCAAAATATTGGTCGAGATGCAGTTTATGGCGGACGTTTTACTTGAATGCGAAGTTTGTAAAGGAAGAAGATTCAAACAGGATGTTCTGGATGTGCAATACAGAGGAGCCAGTATATACGATGTGCTGGAAATGACAATAGATCAGGCTATCGAGTTTTTTGAAAGAGGTAAGGGATCTTCCGAGAAGAAGATTGTCAAGCGTCTGAAACCATTGCAAGATGTGGGGTTAGGCTATGTGAAGCTTGGACAGTCGTCTTCATCTTTGTCGGGAGGAGAAAACCAACGTGTGAAACTGGCATTCCATCTGGCAGACGAAAGACCGGAACCAACTCTTTTTATATTTGATGAACCGACTACAGGATTGCATTTTCACGATATAAAGACACTGCTGAAAGCTTTTAATTCATTGATAGAAAGAGGGCATACGATTGTTATTATAGAGCATAATATGGATGTTATAAAGTGCGCCGATCATATTATCGATATAGGTCCTGAAGGGGGTAAGGAGGGTGGTTTCATCGTTTGTGAAGGAACCCCTGAAAAGATCGCACAATGCAAGGAATCGTATACAGGACATTTTCTGAAAGAGAAAATATCCGGCTGAGGGCATATAGATCTTTATCAGAAATCATAATACATATTATCATCTTGCGGCTCTTCACTCTTTTTGCCTTTATTTTTTATGATGTTGAACTGATATGAGAAACTCAGCATAAAATATCGATTGACCGTATTTGAACGGGAGTCGGACATGTAATTCCCACTTACATAACGCTGAATATTGTTCCTGTCGTCTAGTATATCAAAAAACTGAAGTCTTAAAGTACCTTTCTTATTTTTCAGGAATTTTTTATCCACAGAAGCATTCCATAAAACTTCACTCTTTTTGAAGTCGTCTCCGTAACCTGAATAATAGGTATAATTCAACCGGCTTTGAATAGAAAAATCGTATGGTAGTTTCCATAAAACAAAATGCTTCAAACCATACGTCGTGGTATTCCTATCCTCTTCTCCGGCAAGATTATTTCGTGTCAGGTTATATGAAATGGAAGCCATAAGGTTAGTTTCGAATTTGCTCGATTTGAATTTTCCGGAAACGGATTCGTTTAATACAACATTGTTGGTTATCGATTTATCACCATTCGAAAAGCCTATATTCTTATAATAGCTGACATAAGTACCGGTATTTATAGAAAACTTCTTATTCTTCAGCGGGGTATCATACATCACATTCAGATTAGCCCCCATATCGCCATTCACGTTGCGGTATGTGTTCGTAGAGTTTCCCTTCTCATCGATAGTAGAATAGTTAACGACATTATTGGATGTATAGTTAAAACCTCCCGAAATCAACAAGAAACGGCTGGTTTCATAATTCGACTTTTGATAATATACATTGAAATTGTGATTAAAGCTAGGTTTCAGATCAGGGTTTCCATAATATTTCGACATAGCGCTCACAATTATTGTGTCCGCCGACAACTGGTTGATGCTTGGCTGGCCTGTAGAACCCGAATAATTGAAATCGAGATTGGTATTATCATCCGGTTTGTAAGAGAAATTCAAATTAGGAGAATAGTTTACTACATTCTGTTTCAAATTATCAACAACGGAATCACCAATATTAACCTTACTCCGCGAATAGGAAGGCGAGATATTAAGACCAACAGTATATTCATACTTTTCTTTAGTGGTCTGAAAGTTAAGCCCGATATTCTGATTTATATACCGGTTCTTTGTTTTGCGGGTATAAGCTGTATCGATAATCGTATAATTCCCGTTTCCGTCCTTCTTCCAGACATTACGATCCCTGTCCGAATCGTTATTATTCACCGAATAGACAAATTGTAATCGCCGGTCTTTACCCATTGGCTCTACATACGAAAGAGAAAGATTGTAACTATTCGTTTTACTTTCGGTCTTCGATAGCTGATCTATTATTTTATCATCTGCGCCATCGGAATAAATTGTACGGGAATAATTTGATCCGTCACTATCATCGTTCCTCAGAGAAGTATTGAGGGAAAGGCTTACTGTACGCCCCTTATTGTTCAACTTCCGTCCGATAGTCAAATAACTGTTTATATTGTAACCATCTCCCTTCGACCGGGAAACGGATTGGCTCGATGTTGTATCTCCCTCGGCCACAAAAGACAGGTTCGAAGAAGTGTTGTTATTATTCGAATTATTGAAACCGGCATACGACCGGGCGTAGATGGTAGTCAATGAATCGGGCCGCCATTCCATATTCAGGCTGAAATTCAAATTTTCTCTTTTACTAATCGTAGACATATTATTTTCAGAAAAACGATTCCCTGAAGTTATGAAAGTCTGGGTATTCGTCTTGGTATCCATCTGATTTTCGTTATTGAAGTAACGAAAACTCCCACCCAGTTTAAGTTTATCCGACGCTTTTATCTGCGCCGAAACCCCCACATTCTTATTTTTATCTATACCGTTATCCATCCCCACCGAGTACTCATTATCGCTTACATTATTCATGTCGCCTACAAGCGAAACCTGATTCTCGTTACGCATAAAGTTCACTGTCGCCTTATTGGCGTATTTGTCGTCGCTTCCATACCCGGCTTTTATATCCCCAAATATGCTTTGTTTCAGTTCCTCCTTTACTACAAGATTCATTACCTGTTCGGGATCTTTATCTTTGAATCCTGTTATTCTGGATTCTTCGGATGCCTCCTTGTACAATTGAAGCTTTTTGATCATATTGGCCGGAAGGTTGTTTAAAGCCATAGGTATATCGTTCCCGAAAAATTCTTTTCCGTCGACCAGTATCTTCTTCACAGGCTTTCCATTCGCAGTAATATTTCCATTCGCATCTACTTCAATCCCCGGAATATTCCTGATCATATCCTGCAACATATCACTTTCCTGCGAGCTATAAGCTCCGGCGGTATATTCTATCGTGTCGCCTTTCACCACAATGCCAGGCGCTTTAGCCTCCACTATGGCGGCTTTCAGCATGTAATCGGCTTCATGTAAAAAGATACTGTCTGAAATATAAGTTGGATTAGCCGGAGAGATATTAAAGTTTTGTAAAAAAGTTTTATATCCTATAAAAGATGCTTCGAGAATATAATTTCCGGCAGATACAGGCATCCTGAATTTTCCTTGTCCGTCAGTTGCCGTTCCTTGTACATAAACACTGTCTAACGATAGAATCCTTATAGAAGCAGAGGGAACAGCTTCTCTTGTTTTTCCGTCATATACAGTGCCTCGCGCATATCCTGCCACGTCTTTCTTACCAGTCTGCGCAACCGCGGACAGGCTAATAAAAAACATGAAGAATAAAATCAAATGCTTCATCCGGAAATATAATTTTAGCGACACGAAGATAACTTTTTTATTATAGAGTATAAAATTGGTGGAAATCGTTAAAGGCCACAATATTTTATGTCAAAAAAAAATGTTTACTTTGTGCGTTAATTATTTAGGAATAAACTGAACGTAAAGAATCAAAGGTACAATATGTCGGAAGATGTTTTTAAAAAAATAGTCTCGCATTGCAAAGAGTATGGTTTTGTTTTCCAGTCGAGCGAAATATACGACGGTCTCAGCGCTGTATACGACTATGGGCAAATGGGAGTTGAATTGAAAAACAACCTCAAAAAATATTGGTGGGACAGTATGGTATTGCTACACGAAAATGTGGTAGGTATCGATTCGGCCATCTTTATGCACCCTACCATATGGAAAGCTTCGGGACACGTAGATGCATTCAACGATCCTTTGGTAGACAACAAAGACAGTAAAAAACGTTATCGTGCCGATGTGCTCATCGAAGACCATTTGGCTAAGATAGATGATAAGATAAACAAAGAAGTAGAGAAAGCCGCGAAACGTTTCGGAGAAACTTTTGATGAAGCCATGTTTCGTCAGACCAATCCACGTGTATTGGAGAATCAGACAAAGCGCGACGAAATCCACGCACGCTTTGCAAAAGCTTTGAACGATAGCAATCTGGAAGAACTTCGCCAGATTATTCTCGACTGCGAAATAGTAGATCCAATCAGCGGAACCCGCAACTGGACAGATGTGCGTCAGTTCAACCTGATGTTCGCTACCGAAATGGGATCGACTGCCGATGGGGCAATGAAGGTATACCTTCGTCCGGAGACAGCGCAAGGTATTTTCGTAAACTTCCTGAACGTTCAAAAAACAGGGCGCATGAAAATCCCGTTCGGTATAGCACAGATAGGAAAAGCATTCCGTAACGAGATTGTCGCGCGTCAGTTTATTTTCCGCATGCGTGAGTTCGAACAAATGGAAATGCAATTCTTTGTTCGTCCGGGTGAAGAGCTCGACTGGTTTGCTAAATGGAAAGAAGCGCGAATGAGCTGGCATAAGTCCCTTGGATTTGGCGATCATAAATATCGTTTCCACGATCACGATAAACTCGCACATTATGCAAACGCCGCTACCGATATAGAATTTGAGATGCCATTCGGGTTTAAAGAAGTTGAAGGAATCCATTCCCGTACAGATTTCGATTTGAGTAGTCATGAGAAGTATTCCGGTAAAAAACTACAATATTTCGACCCGGAACTCAATAAATCGTATACTCCTTACGTTATTGAAACATCTATCGGTGTAGACCGCATGTTCCTCTCTACCATTTCGGCGGCTTATGCGGAAGAAGAACTTGAAGGGGGCGAAACACGCGTCGTATTGAGATTACCGGCGGCTTTAGCTCCTGTTAAACTGGCTGTATTGCCATTGGTAAAAAAAGACGGGCTTCCTGAAAAAGCGCGTGAAATCATCGACAACTTAAAGTTTGATTTCAAATGCCAGTATGACGAAAAAGACAGTATAGGAAAACGCTACCGTCGTCAGGATGCTATAGGAACTCCATATTGTGTGACTGTAGACCATCAAACACTTGAAGACAACACAGTAACAATCCGTTATCGCGACTCTATGACGCAGGAACGTGTTGCTATCGATAAATTATCGGATATAATATCGGATAAAGTTAGTATGAAAAATTTATTGAAAACTATAAGATAATGAACTATAAATTATTTGCTTTAATTGCTATTTTCAGCTTTGTTGTATTCTCGTCTTGTACTTCGACCGACGATTATGGAATAGATGTGGAATGGAAAAAATATAATGAAAAGATTGTGATGGAAACTGCGGCTAAAACAGCAGAATATACCCCGCGAAAATCCCTTAGCAACAATGGCTATGTATATTGGAAATACGTAACCGACTTCATCCCTGATGAAAAATCAGGTCCGTCGACAAAAGTAACTAAAGATACTACAGCATATTTCACAGATAGTGTTTCTGTAAGATATACCGGATGGTATCTTTTGAAAGATGGTACTAAATATACATTTAGTACAACTGAAGGGGATTACAATGGCGTTCCTAGAACTTTTCTTGTTAGTAGCAACATGGTAAAGGAAATAAGCAGTAATTTAGATGGGGTTACTACTATGTTACAGTATATGAAAGTCGGACAACAAGTAGAAGTCTGTATTCCTCAGCGACTCGGATATGGAGGAGTTACACAAGGTTACATACCTGCATACACGACCTTATGGTTTAGAATAAAATTATTGAAAATAATCCCTGGCAATAAAGGGGAGTGGGATAAGTAATAAAAATATACCAAAAAAACTAAAATCATATGAACACACTATTATTCTTAGGAAATCTAGGTACCGGAGAGATAATAATTATAGCCATCGTTGTTTTATTATTATTCGGAGGGAAAAAGATACCGGAACTGATGAAAGGTATCGGAAAAGGAGTTAAAAATTTCAAAGACGGAGTTAACGGCCTGGAAAACGATATCAACGGTACAGGAAACAAGTAAAAACATATCTCAATAAAAATAAGCCCGGACTATTTAAATAATCCGGGCTTATTTTTATATATCACTGCTCATTAGCCGAATGAGAGAAATAAGCCGGAAAAGAAACAATACTCTCGTTATGATAGCGATCTGAAGCCGAAACCGAGTAATAAAGTCCAAATTCGCCCACTATTGCAGAAAAAGAGTAGCTATTTGCATGAAGTCCCGTTGCCAATATGCTATTCGAATTGTCCCTGTCTATATTTTCGGTAGAAGACACATAAACCGTATATGTAAAATCTTCGTTTTTATCGGGCATATTCCATTTTATATTCAGTAAACCATTATTGTCCTTATAAACTTGTAAATCGAGCGGAGAATCCGGCGCAATACTATCCAACCAGATTAAGGGAGGCAACTTAGCCGGAGTCGGATAATAAGCCCGCACGGAATCCATCACCCCTTTCAGGTTATTCAATAAATTTCCGACCCTGAAATAGGCCTCTCCCTTAACGTTGTTTTCCCGTATATATTTCATTTGATCGACAATATCCTGTAATGGCCAGCTCAACTCGTCCATCTGATAAACACCTAATCCCGGAACAATAATCCTTCCATTACTATTCGCGACCCAATCATCAAGAAACGGATAGAAATTTTGTCCCCGGTAATACATCATCGGAAACATAAGATCATGTTTCCCTGTTTGCATCCAATGTCCTGCATCCTGAAAAACAGTTTCATAAGCAGTCCAGCCATCATTCGGAGAAACAGGCAATACCCGGTAACGCCCCAAAGGGGAACTACTTACCTGCACCCATTTTTTAATCGATTTCACCGTGTCATATACCTGTGTTACCAATCGATTGATATTGTTACGGCGCCAATCCGAAAGCTTTTCACCATTCCCGTATTTCTTAAAAGTGTCTTCATCCGGGAATTTGCCTGTATTGCTACTAGGATAGCGGATATAATCGAAGTGAACCCCATCCACATCGTAATTGGATACTATTTCCGATACGATGGATACTATAAGATCCGTTGTCTCGGGTCTGCCCGGATCAAGATACCATGTGCCGTTGACAAATTTATAGTAATCCGGCTTATTTTTCACAGGAACGCCTTCCCTCCTTTTACCTCTACCGGTATACATCATCTGTGCCTTTTCCATCGGGTAAGTAATTATCCATGCGTGGCACTCCAGCCCTCTTTTGTGGCATTCGTCAATAGCAAAAGCCAAAGGATCGAAGTTATCTGCATGGTTGAAGTACGGACTCTTCGGCTCTATTTGTGACTCATAGAAAACGCTGCCTTGTGCTCGTGTTTGAAATAATACAGTATTAAAATTCTCTCTCTTCAATACATCCAATATTCTCCCCAGCTCTTCTTTTTGAGCCGTCACACTAGTTCCTTGCGCCGGCCAATCCAAACCCCAATTGGTAGTGAGCCATACTGCCCGCACTTCTGTTGCCGGAACTTGAGAGAACGCCCCAATGGAAAGAGAAAAAAAAGTAAAAAGCAAGTAAATAAATCTCATAATCCACTGAAGTTTACATTTGAAAACAAGAGTGAAGGCAATCTCCAGGAAGATGTTTCGCGAGGATCGTTCCCTGCTTCTTCCAGATTTGCCCATAGATCGAGTATATTTCCTGTTATATTCATTTCGCTGACAGGAACAGTCGTTGTTCCGTTTTCTATTAAAAATCCTTCTATTCCAAAAGAAAAGTCTCCGGTAGTAGGATTGCTGTTTCCTCCGTTAAATCCGGTGATCCATATACCTTTTTGTACCGATGAGCAGATCTCATCAAAGCTACGGCTCCCCGATGCAGCCTGAATGATAGACGGAGATGCTATTGTAGGAACCATATTCAGCTTTTTCGAATTGTATGTGTCTATGAAATATGTTTGCAATACGCCCCTGTCTATAATTACCCTGTCCATCGTAGCAACTCCCTCTCCATCGAACCACCGTGAACCGAACGCACGCGGAATATGCGGGGTATCCATCACCGTCAGTTTATCTGATGTTATCTGCTTACCCAGTTTATCCAGTAAGAAAGAATTCTTTTGTTGAAGGGCTGTGCCGTACATAGCCCCGATCAAAGGAGAAAACAGGCGGGAGGCAGTCGTATTATCCAGCAGCATATTATATTTCCCCGACTTCACTTTCTGTTGCCCTATTTTTCTCAAAGCCCGCTCTAAAGCCTTTGCTCCGATTCCGGTCTTCTTCAAGTCTGTCCAATAAACAGAACTATCGAACCAGTATGACTCAGCGCGGGCATCACCTTTTGTTTTCAATGAAACCTCAACGGTAAGATTATAAGCCGTATCGGTTCCCTCTGCCTCAAACCCGTTACTGGCAATCATATATTCGGCTCCTACCCCATCGTCATACGAAGAAGAAACAGAGATAATACGGTCATCTGTCCCATATATTTCTTCCACAGCTTGTTTTGCGACAGCCAATTTATTATCGGTCGATAAATTATTGAACGAAGCATCAGACAGATCCAAGTCCTTTCCATCGGGTTTATAGTACCGGCTTGGATCGGGTAATTGCCTGAAAGAATCCTCCGCCAGATATCTTGTTGAAATAATTCCTTCTTTTATAAAAGATTCCAGGCCGGACTTTTCGATGCGGTTTGTGGAAAATGAGCCGTACCGGCCATCAACAAACAATTCTATATACAGTTTATTTTCGGTACTCTGATGAAGACGATCCAACTGAGTATTCCTGTATTCAAACGAGTTATTATTTGCAGTTATCACGGATACGCGGGCATTTTGGCAACCATTTTGTAAAGCCAGTTCCATCGCCCATTTTGCAATGTCTTTATGCTGTTTTGCTATCATATTCTATCTTTTCGAGGACAAAAGTACTCAGATTTACTTAAAGGCCGGAGAGAAAACCCTGCAAAATACAGATAATGATAAAGGAATACTATAAGACCAGCGGAATCAAAATAGATTCTTCCAGTTGTATATCGGGATAATAAGACATCTTGGCTTTACGAAGGTTGCCCATACCCATATCTTCCTCCCGGTTAATATAGGTAAATCCGGAAGCTTCGTGTTCAATGAACTGTTGGTTGATCATCGTGTAAGCGCCGTTCATTTCGCCAAAGGCTTTTTCTACATGCACAACAAACGAATCGGCGGTCAGCGGCTCTCCGATGGAGAATGCGACGATCTTTCCATTCACTCTGATAGCTCCGCCCCGCAGTTGAAGACATTCGAAATTCTCAAGCATGATCTTTGTCGCTATATAATCATACCGTTGCGAAAAATCTATCTTCATAGCATTTACATTTTCCCATTCGTCAAGCATAGCCGCACATTCATCCCGTTCGGTTTTCGATGTCAGAGGGAAATAAACCCAGTCGGGATTATCTGCCTTAAAACGGTTGATATGATTGCGTTTGCTTTGTAACTTTTTACCTGACAGTTCTATTAGTTTCTCCGAGAAGTAGATGTATTCATCGTTATTTCTGTCCGGCAAGCGACGAAATCCTCCCGGTATTTCCCGTTGAATGACCTCCCACATCTTATTCGAAATACCCTTCATCTGAAATGGGATCCTATTTTCCCCGGCATCTTGCACTATCAGTTCAAAAGCATCACGTACAGGCATCTTACCAATAGGCATCATGTAATAAAGTTGCCCGTCCGATTCCTGAAAACGCAGAAAAATAGTACGATTAATAATAGCGAAAACAGTTTTAAATTTTGCATTCCACGCATATAGATTTGCAAAGCAAAAATCGCATGCACGGTATGTATTACCTTCAAAACAGGCATCAATCGCCTTTTTATCAGAAAGCGTAATTTGTTTAAAGTTGATCATAAAAAATAAGAAGGAGTTATTCCGCTTAACGTAACAAAGCTAATACAATTATTGCTTGATATCAACATCTCAAAAATGCCTGTTTTGATATTTTACACAAATATTAACCTAAAAGACAAATGTTTTTGGTAGATTTGTATATCAACTATACAACGAAGTCAAATCCTTACAAAGAATAACCTGACATGAAAATATCTGTTTAAAAACATAAAATAAATAATATCTATAAATCATTTATAGACTATATTTGCATCGTTTTTGCAATCTCCGGTTTACAATACAGCTATATTTAGACAAAAACTATCATTTACTATATTTTTCGGACTATCAAAAGATCAACCATATGTCATCAGAAAAGAAAGGCTACATATCCGAAATTAAATCCCATACCGATGTCAACGTAAACCGTTGCTACCAGTGCGGTAAATGCTCGGCCGGATGTGCCGTCAACGAGGAAATGGACTTTCCTCCGAGCGTTGTTATGCGGATGTTACAAACCAACGACGCAGAAAATTATGGTGAGATACTGCATTCCCAATCTATCTGGCTGTGCGTTTCGTGCCAAAACTGCCTGACACGCTGCCCTATGCAAATAGATATTCCGCAACTGATGGATTATCTTCGCGGACAAGCATTGGAAAAAGGTACCGTAAACAAGAAATCGAAAAAGATCATTTCGTTCCATAATTCATTCCTTGATTCCATTAAGCACACAGGACGGCTATATGAAATCGGGCTCGTAGCCGGATACAAGATGCGAACATTCGATCTGTTGCAGGATATGAATGTAGCTCCGGGCATGTTCGTGAGAGGTAAACTACCCTTGTTACCCGAAATGGTAAAAGACAAAAAACAAGTGTCTGCCATCTTTTCCAAAACAAAAAAGGAAAAGGAGTAAAGATCAACTAAAAATAAATTCAGGATCTCTAAAATATTAAATTTTGAAATCTTGAATCTTTGAAAAGATATAATTTATGGAAATAGGATTCTATCCGGGCTGTTCCCTCAAGGGAACTTCGTCAGAGTACGCCCAATCGACATTGGCCTTAGCAAAGGCTTTCGATATAAATCTGAAAGAGATTACAGATTGGAATTGTTGCGGCGCGACTGCCGCCCACAATATGAACCATGAACTAGCCATCGCGCTACCGGCACGGGTACTTGCCCTTGCGGAAAAAGAAGGTATGAGCGAAATTGTAGTTCCATGCGCCGCCTGTTACAACCGCCTGAGCGTTACGCAACATGAGCTGAATAAGGATAAAGGACTGAAAACGCGCGTTTCGGACATTCTCCGGATGCCCCTCTCGGGAAATATTGAAATATTGAACGTAATGCAGTTCATCGATAAGTATATTGCCGGCAAGATAGAAGAAAAAGTAACCAACCCTTTCAATCAGCAGGTAGTATGCTACTATGGATGTTTGTTGGTACGCCCTCACGAAATATTAAATTTCGACCGTCTGGAAGATCCGCAATCGATGGATACATTGATGACAAAAATAGGCGCTACCCCTATGGAATGGGGGTACAAAACCGAATGTTGCGGCGCCGGATTCTCTGTTTCACGTACCGATATTGTAGCGAAGCTATCCGGTAAGATCGTGAAAGATGCTATAGACAGGGAAGCCAAAGCGATTATTGTGGCATGCCCTATGTGCCAATCCAATCTGGACATGCGCCGTCCTCATATCAACAGCTATCTCAAAATGAAAACAGATATACCTGTCCTGTACATTACACAGGCCATTGGTCTTGCCGTAGGTATCAGCAGGGAAGAACTAGGACTCAAAAAACTTTTTGTTGCGCCTTCATTCGCTTAACTTTAAAGGAGAAATATTATGTCAAAAATAGGAGTATTTGTTTGCCACTGCGGAGAAAATATCGGCGCGACTGTCGATTGTGAAAAAGTGGCGGCAGAAGCATCGAAAATAACAGGCGTAGAGGTCAGCGTGGACTACAAATATATGTGTTCCGACCCGGGGCAGACAATTATTAAGGATGCTATCAAAGAAAAAGGATTGACAGGAGTGGTTGTGGCTGCCTGTTCACCGCGGATGCATGAGCCTACATTCCGGAAAGCATGCTCCGAAGCCGGGTTGAATCCGTATATGTGCGAAATGACAAATCTGCGCGAACACTGTTCGTGGGTTCACGAAAAAGGAGACGAAACCACAGAGAAAGCTATCGATCTTGTCCGTATGCTTGTTGAAAAGACAAAACTGAACAAGCCCCTCAATTCCATCAAAGTACCGATTTCGAAGAAAGCATTGGTAATAGGAGGCGGCATTGCCGGAATACAGGCTGCCCTCGATATAGCCAACGCAGGACATAAGGTTATCATGGTAGAGAAAGAACCGTCCATCGGGGGGCACATGTCCCAATTGTCGGAAACATTCCCTACGCTCGACTGTTCGCAGTGTATTCTTACCCCGCGTATGGTGGATGTAGCACAAAACCCGAATATCACACTATACACCTATGCTGAACTTGAAAAACTGGAAGGTTTTATAGGAAACTTCAAAGCAACTATCCGGCTAAAAGCGAAGAGTGTAGACCCAAAAACCTGTACAGGTTGCGGTGAATGTACGACCAAATGCCCAAGCAAAAAAATTCCCAGTGAGTTTAACGAAGGGCTGGGTACCCGTACAGCTATTTACACGCCATTTCCACAGGCAGTGCCAAATAAACCTGTTATAGACCGGAAAAATTGCCGGTATTACCTGACAGGCAAATGTAAGGTTTGCCAGAAGATATGCCCTACCGGAGCTATCGAATTCGATAAAGAAGATGAATTTATTACCGAAGATATAGGGGCTATTGTAACAGCTACCGGATTTAATGTCCTCAAGCCCGATTTCTTCCCCGAATATGGATATGGTAAATACAAGGATGTGATTACCGGACTTCAATTCGAGCGCCTTGCATCCGCCTCGGGCCCTACTTTGGGAGCAATACGCCGCCCTTCGGACGGAACAGAACCTAAGAAGGTGGTTTTCATAGCCTGTGCGGGCTCACGCGATCCTGCGAAGGGGCGTCCTTACTGTTCTAAGATATGCTGTATGTATACCGCGAAACATGCCATGCTTTATCAACACAAAGTGCATGACGGCGAATCTTATGTCTTCTATATGGACATCCGGGCAGGAGGTAAGAATTATGACGAATTTACACGAAGAGCAATAGAAGAGGATGGAGCTAATTACATTCGTGGACGTGTGGCTCGTGTGTATGAAAAGAACGGAAAACTGATTGTAAACGGAGTCGATACATTGCTTGGCGGGCGTCCGGTAGAAATAGAAGCCGATATGGTTGTACTTGCCAGCGCAGGTGTAGCCAATGAAGGCTCGGAAGAATTGGCTCAAAAGATGCATATATCGTATGACGCGTATAAATTTTTCGCCGAAGCGCATCCCAAGCTAAAACCTGTGGAAACCAATACGGCAGGGATTTATCTGTGCGGCGCTTGTCAGGCTCCGAAAGATATTCCTGAAACGGTCGGTATGGCATCAGGCGCAGCAGCTAAAGTGATCGGCTTGTTCTCGAATAATGAGTTGACCCGCGAACCGGTAGTGGCCGTAGTAAACCGTATCGCTTCGCACGATGTGTCTACCTGTGTGGGATGCTTCCTGTGCGAAACGGCTTGCCCTTATCAGGCCATCGAACACGAGGAAATAAAGAACAGAGCCGGAGAAGTAATCAAGACGGTTGCCCGGGTCAATCCGGGGCTGTGTCAGGGTTGTGGTACGTGTGTATCGTTCTGCCGTTCTAAGTCGATAGATATACAGGGATTTTCGAATGAACAGATGTATGCCGAAGTATTAGCAGTATTAGAAGAATAATCAATTTGAAAATCTGAAAATGAGTCGATTTGAAAATGATATAATTGGCTAATTTTCAAATTACCGAATTTCCAAATTAAAATATATGAACAACGAATTTGAACCTAAAATACTGGCTTTTGTCTGCAACTGGTGTACTTATGCAGGAGCCGACCTGACAGGAACAAGCCGTATCAAATACGCGTCGAATGTGAAGATCGTACGTTTCCCTTGTACAGGACGTATCGACTTTATGTTGCTGCTAAAGGCTTTTGCAAACGGCTCTGACGGGGTGATCGTTTCAGGATGCCATCCAAACGACTGCCACTATACATCGGGGAATTTCCATGCCCGTCGCAGATGGATGCTGTTTCGCAGCCTTCTCAATTTTCTGGGAATAGATGTCCGCAGGATACAATTCTCATGGGTTTCGGCTGCCGAAGGTGCTAAATGGGCTGACATTGTGAATACAACAGTCGCTAACATCCGCGAATTAGGCCCATATACAGAATATCATCGTGCTGCCGAATTTCTGGCAGGAAATGAAGAGCAGATAGCCAAAGAAATGGAGGTCAATAATGGATGAACTGAGAAATAAAGCCAAAGAATTACTGACAAATGGTGAGATCGGTCTTTTCATTGGTTACGAAGAAGGGACACGGATTCCACGGCCGTTGTTTGTATCGTCTCCCGAAGAAGCGGAGAAATTGGTATTCAATGACAAATGTACCGGAAACCTCGCTGTTTATCTTACCCGGAAAGACCTTGTGAGCGGAAAGAAAGTCGGTATTGCTGCATCCTATTATGCCCTGAAAAGTATTTGTCAGCTTTATGACGAAAATCAGATAAAAGAAGATTTGATAAAGATATTCGGGTTAATAGACAATACATTGAGGCCATTCGGTACAATAAATGAGATAAAAGAATACCTGAAAGAAGCGACTCCACCGGAAAAACAAACAGATGACGAACTAATGGCTCAGGTAGATGCCATGACAATGGAAGAGCGCTGGCAATTCTGGACGGACGAGCTATCCAAATGCTTCAAGTGCTATGCCTGCCGTGCCGCGTGCCCGATGTGCTATTGTACCAAATGTATAGTAGAAGTGAACCGTCCACAATGGATACAACCATGGGCCGCTACCGTAAGTAATATGGAATGGCAGATCAACCGTGTGATGCATATGGCAGGCCGCTGTTCCGACTGTGGCTCTTGTGGCGCCGCCTGTCCGTTGGGATTGCCGGTTCATATACTGACACACAAGATGGCCCGGCTCGTTAAAGAAAACTTCGGAGAAGCATCCGAAAAGGGCAATGTGCTTTCTACATTCAAGCCGGAAGATAAAGAAACTTTCATTTTGTAGACTATGGAAAAAAGATATATAAGCCATAAATCGTTAATGGACTGGTTGTCACAAATATTGCAGGATAACAAGCAGGTTTATGCCCCCGTTCCCAAAGGAGATAAAACGGATTTTAAACATATCAAGTCTGTGGACGAAATATCCATGAACCACATACAGACCACCCAGTCGGCTAAAGCGATAGCATTTCCACGTACGGAAAAACTGTTTTCCTATACCCGGCAAAAAGGTGATGTAACCTTACAGGATTACGATACGAGTGTGATCCCCGAAACAGTGGTATTCGGCATACATCCCTGCGATGCAGCCGGATTCAAACCTTTATCGGGAATCTTCAACTGGGATACGAAAGACCTGCCGTTTAACGAACGTATGAAGCATACTACTCTTATTGGAGTTAGCTGTACGCAATGTGACGAATACTGCTTTTGCACATCAGTAAACGGAAGTCCGGGAAACATCGCCGGAAGTGATATATTACTTACTCCAATAAAAAAAGAAGGCTATCTGGTCGAAATTGTAACAGAAAAGGGCTCTGCCCTGGTTGAAAAATACAGCAACCTTTTTGAAGCGGCTCCGGAAGTGAATAAAGAAGATTTCCTTGCCGATGTACCGGTGCGTTTCAGTTTGGACGATTTGCAGGGCAAAATATCCGGTATGTTTGAAAGCGAAGTCTGGAAAAAACAGTCGGAACGTTGTTTGGGTTGCGGCGCATGCGCGTTCGTATGCCCTACTTGCGCCTGTTTCGATATTCAGGAAGAATCAAAAGGTAGTACGGGCAGCAGGCTGCGTTGTTGGGATGCCTGTGGCTTTTCTTTGTTTACGGTACATGCTTCCGGTCACAATCCACGCGAAACGCAAAGCCAGCGATGGAGACAACGTTTGTTACACAAATTCTCCTATATGCCCGAACGCCTCGATGTAAGGGGCTGTACAGGCTGTGGACGATGCTCACGGGCATGTCCTGTGGATATGAATATATGTGAGCACCTGGAGGCAATTTGAGAATAGTTATGAAAAAATTATTATGCAGTCTCTTTGTTATTATATGCTCTTTTGGCATAATTGCACAAAATGACAATACATATGAAATTGAAAAATTGACTAAGCCAAATCGTGCAATACCGACTGTATCGGCAGATCAACTATATAAAAAATTTGAGCAGAATCTGATTAAAATCTCAATCACTGACGATCTGGTACTGAATGATGCTCATCCCGTATTGGGCGGTTTTCTGAAAGCATACAAAGAACATCGTCCGGTAACTATCAGTCCGGACATTATGTGGTTGCTGATCTGTCAGGGGTTTGGGCAGCATGTAAATAATAATGCCGAAAAACTTCGGAAAAATTTTGTAAATTTTCAGGGACAAAAGGAATTGGAAATTGTTCGTGA
Source organism: Dysgonomonas reticulitermitis (assembly GCF_054601275.1). Classification (NCBI taxonomy): domain Bacteria; kingdom Pseudomonadati; phylum Bacteroidota; class Bacteroidia; order Bacteroidales; family Dysgonomonadaceae; genus Dysgonomonas; species Dysgonomonas reticulitermitis. The sequence goes on from NZ_BAAHWU010000006.1 coordinate 92,107, forward strand.
AGTATCTCCTGACACAGATCTCGCTACCTTTCCATGGGATGGCATATTTCCTGAATTCGTTGATAAAATAACAGAATATACAGGTAAGGAATTAACTGAAACCCTTTCAGCTGCTTATACAACAACTACTACATCGTCACTCATTGCCTCTCAAATTACAATTATGGAATCCATGAAAAAGTACTTTAAATATAAAGTAATCATGATGGGATGCGGTATTCCATCGATCACAATAGAAGGTACCGTTGAGGATTGGGAAAAAATACAGACAAAACTGGATTTTCTCTCTCAATATGATCTGAAATGGTGGACGTCGAAATTAAAACCAATAATACAGAAAATAATAAATACTAAAAAAGGAAAATTCGATAAGAACTTCTGGATGGATATGGTTCGTTATCATAGAGAAGGTGTTTATGGCTCATATACCGATATAGACGGATGGCTACTCAAATTCTATCCTTATTACAACGATGGTGAAAGAGCTAACCTTAAGAAAATAGACAACATAGAAAAACTTCCGTTGGAAATAGTAAGAGTACCATTCGTTTTCTGCATCGACCTTCCTAATGGGAGCAGATCGAAGTCATACAGGATGGAGTTTTGGTCCGGGTTTATGGGATTGCGTCAAGATAACGAGACATACAATTTGAAACCTGAAATAGGGTGGGCTATTAACTTTCTGCAAGAAAATAAGGAATCCGTCCGGAAATAAAATTAGAATAAGCAAATAATTAAATTTTCAGATAATGAACGATAACATATACTTACCTTATCTGGTAACGATAGAAAAAATTACGCAGGAAGCGCCCGGAGTAAAAACTTTCCGTCTGAAATTCAAAGATGAAGAAGCAGCCCGGAATTTCAGTTTCAAAGCCGGACAATTCGGGGAATATTCCGCATTCGGAGAAGGTGAAAGCACGTTTTGTATAGCCTCCTCCCCTACACGCAAAGGATACATAGAGTGTACATTCCGTGATACAGGAAAGGTGACATCTGCCTTAGCTAAACTCGAAGAAGGTCAGACAATGGGCTTCCGCGGGCCTTTCGGCAATACTTTCCCCATGGATGAATGGAAAGGTAAGAACCTGTTGTTCATCGCCGGAGGGATTGCATTACCACCCATGCGCTGTGTGATATGGAATGCACTGGACACACGTGAGAATTTCAAGGATATAAGTATATTATACGGAGCCAAATCGGTAGCCGATCTTGTTTATAAGCATGAACTCAAAGAATGGGAAGAAAGACCTGATGTACGTCTGGTTACTACCGTAGACCCGGGGGGTGAAACTCCGGATTGGAAAGGAGAGATAGGCTTTGTTCCTTCTGTATTGGAGAAAATGCATCCTTCACCGGAAAACACAATTGCCATTGTGTGCGGGCCTCCTGTGATGATTAAATTTACATTCCCTGTGTTGGATAAACTGGGCTTTACTCCCGAAAATATCTACACCACGCTCGAGAATCGTATGAAATGCGGCGTGGGAAAATGCGGGCGGTGCAATGTGGGTAAAATGTATGTCTGTAAGGATGGTCCCGTCTTTTCCCGTGTAGAGTTGGAAGCTTTGCCGGCAGAATACTAAAACATAGAACGAAATGAAAAGAATAATATTATTAATATTCCTGAGCACATTATTGTACTCGTGCAAAACTTATAAAATCCAGGAAAAATGGGTATTTATAGAATCCAAATATGATGCGAAGAAATTCTATTCTTATATCGAACGGTCTGATTTAGAAGATCAGGATAAATCAACGATAAAAAGAGTCGTTGATAACTTGATTAATACAGATAATGTTGAGATATACAAAAATGAAGATGTGTCGGTTAACAGGAAGTATATTCAAATCAACGATAGCATCAAACTTGAGTATTTCGAATTTCAGCCAAAAATATATTCTAAATCAGGACTGTTTTTTATCGGCAATGGCTCCAATGTTTTGAGCACTTACAAAGAACTGGAAAAGCTGGCTATCGAAACCAAATCAAAAATTTATGTATTGAATTATCGGGGATATGGTAAAAGCGAGGGAACCCCTTCTTTTAAAACTGTTTTTGAAGACAATAATTCTTTTTTAAAGTTCATCGAAAGCACAAACGAGAACATCGATTTTGTTATCGGATATTCTCTTGGGAGTATTTCGGCAACATACTTAGCGGTAGACAATGCGATCGATAATTTAATCTTACTGGCTCCCCTCTCTAATGCGGATGAAATGCTTAGCTATATAAAAACTCAACAAATGAAAGGCCTTAAATCTGTCGCAAAACCTCTTATTAAAATAACAGCGGAAGATTATTTACTAAAACTATCCAATACTGAAAAAATCAGTTCGTATCATGGCCGTTTGATAGTTTCTCATGCTATTGACGATAAGGCCCTTCCATTTAAAATGGGTAAAGGATTATTCGATGCTTGCCCTTCATTGCAAAAAGAACTGATTAAAATTGAGAAAGGTGGACATGGAGCGCCTTTTAAAGATTCCTATTGGAAACAGATAATATCTGATTTAAACAACATCTGAAACAGATCACAGGATAAGAAGAAGCGAAATCACAATAAGTAACTTTACTTATACTTCTCCCATAAGCCTGAGTACACTATCTCACGGCAACGGTCTATAAATTCCGGCATATTGTCTTCTGTCAGGTCGGCTGTTGATATAGGTTCGTGTACAATGAGTTCTAATTTACAGGGATTGATGAGGTATGTATTTATTTTCATCAGGTCGAACGGGCCGTTTACGGTAAGAGGAACGATCTCCAGATTCATTTCCTTAGCTATTACAAAAGCGCCCCTCTTAAATCGCCCCATTTTTCCGCTATATGTTCTGGCTCCTTCGGGAAATATAACCATTGAAGAGCCTTTATCCAACTGCGCTTCAGTCTTGGCTATCGTATCTTTCATCGATTTCAGGTTTTTCTGATCGACAAATACATGCCCTGCTATTTCGGAAGCCTTACCCACAAAAGGAATTTTACGCAATTCTTGTTTTTGTACCCATTTAATATTCTGGTTCAAATAACCATAGATTAGAAATATATCGAAAGCTCCCTGATGATTGGGGATGAAAACATATGATTTATCAGGATCGAGAGCGCCCTTCCGTATTACTTTTATCCGGCATAAAGCTAACCGGCAGGCCAGCTTTGACCAATAAAGAGGAGGGTAGTATCCCCAAAATTTGCGATTTCCCAACAAACAGCCTATCATCACAGTAACAGCAGTAATAATAGTGGCTAAAATAAAGACAGGAGCGAATATAAATAATTGATATAAGAAAAGGAGTATCTTTTTCATGTCTACGCTATGTGATATTCGGTTTATAAATACAAATTTATAAAAATACCATCATATGAAAAGCTTCCCCGAATTAAAAAGTTGGTTCCTCAGGGCACGAAATCACCTATTATGTAATAAAACAAAAACGATTAGAGGATCAATCCCTAACCGTTTTTGACGAAAAAGTTTATTTTTGATGCGGCCTAGCCTACACTGCCGCTTTAAAAACATTAAGATCAATTATGATTTCAGTTCCACTCTTATAATATCATCTTCAATTCTAATTGTAGAATTGGTATACCCCTTGTCCGAAATCATAGTCTTTAATTGCTCAACAGTCGGATAATCATTTGTTCCATTAAAGTTTCGGGCATCATCTATTAAAATTATATGTTCAATATTTGATTGCAAAATTGTTTTTAATTCCTGTATTACGGGACTTTCTTTATCACCTTTGGCTGTAACGCCACCAGAGTAATGGCCATCCAGCCAGAATAAAGCTTTTTGATTCAACTCCTTAACCAGCGATTCTAAGACAACGCCACTATCTCCTTGAATTACTTCTATATGCTTATATTTGTTTAGTCTTTTCTGACATTGCTTAAACAGTTCTTTGCTTAACTCAATTGTATAAATCTTTTTAAATAATTTTTTCTGGGCATAAACCATATCGCCTAAATGAGTGCCTGTTTCGATCAATATATCGACATTATACTTTTTTTGATATGATTTTATTGCTAACTGCTTCACAATATGTGGAGTTGGAAGGGGGCGGCCATTCTTTTCCCAATCCTTTAACGGCTTTTTATATTAACAGTCTCTTAATGGTTCAGGAATAATAGCTAGTAATTGCTTCAATCTACTCATATTTTTAATTAATTAATATATTAAAGTGAATCGCTCATATTCTTTTGCGATAGAATCTTGATAAGAGAATAAGAATAGCGACTTCCATCTGCCGGCGGATTATCAATCGTTGTCCGCTTGAGCCTTAATACATACTCAAAACCTTTTGTATACTCAAAGCCTTCTATGGATTCCGGATGTAAATAATCAATTATGCTTCCATCCTGATCTTTCAAAACAATATGTTCAATATTAACAGAACTCGGGACAACCGGACGCATAACCGTTCCGGACGGAATTATCACATCCATTATTTTTTCAGTATTCGAATCCGAACAACTACTAAGAACAAACGAAACAATGAAACAGCATACAGTAATAACAAATGATTTTTTCATTCCCTTGATAAATTAGCTAAGACAAATATACATCCTAAATTTTATTTTACAACAAAAAATTTAGGCAAACTCTGAGGGTGTGTGTCAAAAGTAAAATTACACTATCAAAATATTACTTTCTTTTGTCATTCTGAGTGTAACGAAGAATCTTGACCTTCAAAAAAAGACCCTTCACTCCGTTCAGGATGACAACCAACGGTCACAGGAGCGTAGCGTATGTAAATAGAAAATGAAATTTACTTTTGACACACCCTCTCATACATAGCATCCTCGGCCTCAAGAGAATCATACAATACCCTGTAGCACAAGTGCCATACAGGTGCATTTGCGCCATATGTTTCCCTTCTTTACATTGGTCTATTATTTCAGGCTCGATACCGGTCATTCGTTATTTGTTATCTCTTTTCCATAGTACATGACAAAAAATATTTTATATACATTTAAAAGGCTTATTATGTTGCCCTTACAGGGCGCAGTTCCTTCGGTTGTCATCTCACCGGGGAGTTACCCCGGGCTGGGATATATCAGGCTTTCAGCCTGTTTCTTTCCTTGATGCCCTGAAGGGGCTACATAATATAGCCCAATGGCAACGCCTTGGGTGGGAAAACGAAATCCCCTGAAACCGCGCCCTGTAAGGGCAATATAAGATTTTGCAATATTTTTTGTCATGTACTATGTCTCTTTTCATATATTAGTACGTGTAAAAAAAAGGAGTGTTACACAAAGTGAAAGTTAATAAGAAAAAATAGATGTAGTAGATATAAAATAAAAAAAAGCGACTGTATATATACAATCGCTTTTCAATTTCTTGCAGAAGATTACTTTCTGATTCCTAGTTCTTTGATTATCGCACGGTATCTTTCGATATCGTTTGCAGTTAGATAATCCAGTAAACGACGACGTTTACCTACCAGACGTTTCAATGATCTTTCTGTGTTATAGTCCTTCTTATTTAACTTCAAGTGTTCAGTTAAATGCGAAATACGGTACGAAAACAATGCTATCTGAGCCTCAGGTGAGCCAGTATCAGTGTTAGACTTTCCGTATTTAGCGAAGAGTTCTTGCTTTTTAGCTGAATCTAAATACATAAGTAATTATTTATAATTGTTCAAAATGAGGTGCAAAGATAAGACTTATTTTTTGACAGACAAATAATTAAGGCTGAAAATTTCCCCTTTTTAGTATAACTGTTCAAATGAGATCAAAGAAGATATAATAAATAGATTTTTAGTGTCGGATCCACTATTCCCGACAAATAGTGTAGTCATTAATTGCCTATTTTGTTTCAAATTGTTACTTTCGCCTTCTCGATTAATTCAAATTGATATGAAAACGAGCATGAATAGAAATTCACCAAAGCTTATGATAATTTTGTCCATGCGAGTTTCCATACATCCTTTAAAATCAAAATTATTATCATATGAAATATTACAGTACAAACGGACAAGCACCCTATGTTACTTTGCAAGAAGCTGTTGTTAAGGGATTAGCGCCGGATAAAGGGCTTTTTATGCCCGAAACAATAAAGCTTTTGCCCGCCTCTTTCTGCGAAAACATAGGAAGCCTGTCTTTTCAGGAAATTGCCTATACCATTGCTCATGCTTTTTTCGGAGACGATATAGAAAAGGATACATTGAAAGAAATAGTATATGACACCCTGAATTTCGACACCCCTGTTGTTCATGTAACGGATAATATATATAGCCTGGAACTGTTTCACGGGCCTACTTTAGCTTTCAAGGATGTAGGCGCACGCTTTATGGCACGGTTACTCGGATATTTCATCCGGAAGCAAGGACAAAAAGATGTGAAAGTTTTAGTTGCCACCTCAGGAGATACGGGAAGTGCCGTAGCAAACGGATTTCTGGGGGTAGACGGGATACATGTTTATGTCCTCTATCCGAAAGGGAAAGTCAGCCGGATACAGGAATCCCAGTTTACAACGCTGGGACAGAATATTACAGCAATAGAAGTAGACGGAACTTTCGACGATTGCCAAGCTTTGGTAAAGGCCGCTTTCCTTGACAAAGAACTCAATTCTAAACTGAATCTGACATCGGCCAATTCTATTAATGTTGCGCGTTTCCTCCCCCAGGCTTTCTATTATTTTTATGCATACGCCCAATTGGCAAAGCAAGGAAGAGCAAATAATGTAGTATTTTCTGTACCTAGCGGTAACTTTGGAAATATAACTGCCGGACTGATCGCAAAACGCATGGGCTTACCTATCAGGCGTTTTATTGCGGCAAACAACAGCAACGATATTTTCTATGAATATCTGCAAACGGGAGAATATAACCCTCGCCCTTCGGTGCAAACGATAGCTAATGCCATGGATGTGGGTGATCCCAGTAATTTTGTACGAATACTGGATCTATACAACAAGTCGTTGAGCAAGATAAAAAAAGATATTTCGGGAGAATGGTATAAGGATGAAAGTATTAAAGAAACTGTAAAAAAGACTTATACCGAAACAGGTTATTTGCTCGATCCTCACGGAGCATGCGGTTATCAGGCATTAAAAGATAGACTACAATCCGACGAAACAGGCATATTTTTAGAAACGGCTCATCCGGCTAAGTTTCTCGAAGTAGTGGAAGGTATAGTAAATGAAAAAGTGCCTGTACCTGAGAAATTACAAGAATTTATGAAGGGAGAGAAACAAAGTATTTTTTTAGGAAAAGATTTTGACGGGTTTAAAGAATATCTATTAAGCTAAAAAATAAAGCCCGGCTATACAACCGGGCTTCTTTTATGTCTAATGTTCTATTATTAAAATTTATATCCTAATGTTAGGTAAGCGTTCATATTCTTGCCGTTAGGATCCGATATTCCAGTCAGCTGTTGAACTAAAGTCTTATTAGTCACATCAACAATATTCATAAGACCTAAATCATACCCTAAGCCAACACAAATCTTGTTAAACTCAGCTCCGACCCCAAAACCTAAACCAAAATCAAATCTATTATATTTAAAGCCTAACACATCCTCTAAATCTTTATTGAATGCATCAACACTTACAGCTCCTCCCTTATATTTTCCATCAACAGCAAACCCAACATATGGCCCTGCGCGAAATACTATTTTAGTATTATCAGCAACTAATAACTTATAACCTAAATGTATAGGTAACTTCAGATATGATAAATTAATTTTTGAATCACCTTCCTTTGTTCCTTGTAATGAATAATCCAAACCTGTTAATAAATACAGATCAGGGGATAATCCGTAATCAAGAGTGACTCCTACATTAAAACCTATTTTCGCATCACCTCCTAGATCTCCACTAAAGTTTGAAAGATTTACTCCGGCTTTTACTCCAAATGTAAGGGGTTTGTCTTGAGCGTAAGTGTTAATACCGATTAATAGTGCAATAGCGACTAAACATGTTTTGAAAATCGTCTTCATAAAAATAATCATTATTTTGTTGTTAAAAATTTGGTTAATCCGGCTGCAAATATAACCCTTTTTTTAATTTTCGCCCCAAAAGTTAAATTAAAAGATCTATAATTAATTCGCTCTATTTTATGCAGAACAAAGAATATATCGATTATCTTTACACGCCATTACCATTACCAAACACCCGACAATAATTAAAACATATGGTACATAGTTAATTATTCAACTGAATGATAGAACAAATAATTATTTTAGAACACATCGACCCTGTCGTATTTTTCGGGATAAACAATTCAAATATTCAATTACTTAAAACACTTTTTCCAAGAGTGCGAATAGTAGCGCGTGGCAATGCCATTAAAGCTATCGGTAATGCCGAGGATATACCTCTGTTCGAGGAAAAGATAAGAGAGCTCGAACAATTCTCTGCCGACCGCAATAAACTTACATCGGAAGATATTATAGATATTGTGAAAGGGAAATTACCGAATGTAGTGAAACAGGATAACCTTATCATATATGGCATCAACGGAAAGCCTATTTTCGCACGTACTCCCAACCAGCAGAAATTTGTAGATAGTTTTTACGAAAACGATATGGTGTTCGGCATTGGCCCGGCCGGATCGGGTAAAACCTATACAGCAATTGCTCTTGCGGTGAAAGCGTTAAAGAATAAGGAGATAAAAAAGATTATCCTGAGCCGCCCTGCCGTAGAAGCAGGCGAAAAGCTTGGATTTTTGCCCGGAGACATGAAAGATAAAATCGACCCGTATTTGCAGCCTTTATATGACGCGTTAGAAGACATGATTGCTCCGGCTAAACTGAAAGATTATATCGAGAATAAGACTATCCAGATAGCTCCCCTTGCCTTTATGCGCGGACGAACTCTCAGTGATGCCGTCATAATACTTGATGAAGCTCAGAATACGAGTGTACATCAGATAAAAATGTTTCTGACACGCTTGGGGATGAATGCAAAAATGATCATTACGGGAGATATTACACAAATAGATCTACCCCCTTCGCAACTGTCGGGACTGAAGCACGCATTGCGCGTACTGAAAGGTGTAAAAGGAATAGGGCATATTGAATTCGACAAGGCCGATATTGTTCGTCATAAGCTGGTACAACGAATTGTAGAAGCTTACGAGAAAGAAGATAAAAGGGTGAAAAAATTGGAGGTACCCAAAAAGTTAACTGAAAACTAAAGGGGATGTGTCAAAAGTAAAATTACACTATCAAAGTGTTATCCTCTTTGCCATCCTGAGTGCAACGAAGGATCTCATTCCTCAGGAAAAGAGATGTTTCACTCCGTTCAACATGACAACCAACGGTCACAGGAGCGTAGCGTATGTAAATAGATAGTAAAAAATACTTTTGACACACCCTCTTTCTTATACATATAGTAGAATTACATAATTCCTTTTTCACGAAGCTTCAATTGCCATTTCCATGCGGAAGCCATTGTATCTTCGATATTTTCTTTTGCTGTCCAGCCCAACACTGTATTAGCGTGTTTTGGTTCGGCCCAAATCTTTTCAATATCACCTTCGCGGCGACCTACAATTTTATAATTCAGTTTCGTCCCCGATACTTTCTCAAAGACTTTGATCAGTTCAAGTACCGATACTCCTCGCCCTGTTCCAAGATTAAATATTTCAACCTTGTCCTGCGATTTTTCTCCAAGCATACGATCGATGGCTATTACATGAGCTTTTGCCAGATCTACTACATTGATAAAGTCACGGATACATGAGCCGTCAGGCGTATTGTAATCGTCGCCGAATATACTCAATTGCTGACGGATACCCATAGCCGTCTGTGTGATATAAGGCACCAGATTTTGAGGAACACCATTCGGCAGTTCTCCGATCTCTGCTGTAGGATGAGCTCCCACAGGATTGAAGTAACGAAGAATAATACTTTTGACAGGTGCACCCGAACGTACAACATCACGTATAATTTCTTCATTAATTTGCTTTGTGTTTCCGTATGGAGACTCTGCCGGCTTAATCGGAGCACTCTCATCTATCGGATTCTTATCCGGCTCGCCATAAACAGTACATGACGAAGAGAACACGATATTCTTGACGCCGAATTCAGGCATTAAGTCAAGCAGATTAATCAGAGAGTTTAAGTTGTTCCGGTAGTAAAGTAAAGGTTTTTGAACAGACTCTCCTACAGCCTTACTTGCCGCAAAGTGAATAATCCCCTTGATATCGGGATGAGCAGCAAATAATTTTTTCAGTCCGCCAAAATCATTACAGTCCAATCTTTCGAAAACCGGACGAATACCCGTGATACGTTCGATTCCGTCAATAGAGTCAGTTGTAGAATTTGATAAGTTATCGATAATAACTACGGAATATCCGGCATTTTGCAGCTCTACTACAGTGTGAGAACCAATGTAACCGGCGCCTCCCGTTACTAGTATTTTCCCTTTCATTTTTAAGTGATTTTAGATTAGGTAGCAAAGATACAAAATCAAGCTAAAAGCATGACTTAAATATATATATATCTTATAAATAATGTTAACCAGCAGTTGAATTAATAATCACAGGAACGAAGTGTATGTAATTAATTGTTCGGTTATTTTCATCTGCGCGCAATCACAGATTGCTTGCGTTCCTTTTGCCCAAAGCCGCAAAAGGAACCAAAAACGCTTTTGCGCCCCCGCTTCAACGTCCGACCCATAACGGACTTAAAGGCTAAACAAAAAAACTCGCTCCGAGTTTTGTATAATACGAATCATTTGATAAGCTCAAACACGTTTTTGTTTTTAACGCCTTCTTCGTCCTATGGGTGCCCCGTACTTGAAGCTAACGGCACAGCTGACGCACGACAAGGCAGCCGCTTGTCGTGCGTCAGCTTCCCGCGCATAAGTTCCGCAGGCGGGGCACCCACACGGTGCAGGCGGCGTAAAAAGGGACGGGGCGATAGCCCATTTGTCCCTTTTAGCCGGCAAACCGGTTGTGGGTCGCCGAGGGACGAAGCGCTAGCCTTTTGCTTACTTTTGGGCAATGCCAAAAGTAAGGACAAGCCCGATAGGGCGCGGCAGTAATGAGCATATGTTGAGAATATAAGCAATCTGTGATTGCGCGCAGAAGAAAATAACCGAACGTTTTTACACTACAGCAATAACTGTAACTGCTTATTGGCATTAATAAAGTCAATATATAAAGAAAGTGAGGGTATGTCAAAAGTAAAACAATACTATCAAAGTATTACCCTCTCTGTCATCCTGAGTGCAACGAAGGATCTCATTCCTCCGAACACGAGATGTTTCACTCCGTTCAGGATGACAACCAACGGTCACAGGAGCGTAGCGTATGTAAATAGAAAATGAAATTTACTTTTGACACACCCTCTCATACAACAACTGTATTTCAAGGTTTGCCCTGATTGGCTCCTATATCTATTTGCATCCTCCGTTTAATTCGGCTATCTTTACGTTTCATACCTCTATACCGGAAGATAGCAATGGATTTCAAATTAATTTCAAATTATAAACCCACAGGAGACCAGCCTGCTGCGATAGCAGCCATATCCGAAGGTGTCTTACAGCATGTGCCTTCTCAGACACTATTGGGTGTAACAGGTTCGGGCAAGACATTTACTGTAGCAAACGTCATTCGGAATGTAGAAAAACCGACTCTGGTGCTAAGCCATAATAAAACACTGGCAGCTCAATTGTACAGCGAGTTCAAAACCTTTTTCCCGGATAATGCTGTCGAATATTTTGTTTCGTATTACGACTACTATCAGCCGGAAGCTTATCTTCCGTCAACAAATACCTACATAGAGAAAGACTTATCGATTAACGATGAAATAGAGAAATTACGTCTTGCAACCACTACTTCTCTTTTATCAGGCCGCCGCGATGTTATTGTCGTATGTTCTGTTTCCTGCCTGTACGGTATGGGAAATCCCGAAGATTTCGAAAGTTCTACGATCAGTATCCATGTAGGACAAAAAATCGTCCGTGACGTATTTCTACGATCTTTGGTAAGCGCTTTATATTCGCGCAATGAAGTTGATCCCAAAGCTGGAAATTTCAGGGTAAAGGGTGACACAGTAGACGTATTCCTTGCATATGGCGACCCCATTGTACGGATTGTATTCTGGGGTGATGAGATAGAAAGCATTGAATGTCTTGATCCTCTATCAGGTGTAAAAATCGATCAATACGATGATTTTAGAATATATCCGGCTAATTTGTTCGTTACCACGAAAGAACGTATGGTGAGAGCCGTCGCGGAAATAGAAATAGACTTGGGACGCCAGGTCGATTTTTTTCAGTCGATAGGTAAACCCTTAGAAGCAAAAAGGCTCTATGAACGCGTAACCTACGATCTGGAAATGATTCGTGAGATAGGTTATTGTTCGGGAATAGAAAATTATTCACGTTATTTCGACAATCGTAAGCCGGGTACCCGCCCTTTCTGTCTACTCGATTTCTTCCCCGATGATTTCTTATTGGTAATAGACGAGAGCCATGTAACTATTCCGCAGATACGTGCCATGTATGGAGGAGACCATTCCCGCAAAGAAAATCTGGTGGAATATGGATTCCGGTTACCGGCTGCATTGGATAACCGCCCGTTGAAGTTCGAAGAATTCGAATCTTTAGTCCCTCAAACGATTTATGTAAGTGCAACTCCGGCCGATTATGAGCTTATTAAATCGGAAGGTGTTGTTGTAGAGCAATTGGTTCGTCCGACAGGGCTGCTGGACCCTCCTATCGATGTACGTCCAAGCCTGAATCAGATAGACGATTTGATGGAGGAAATACAAATGCGTGTCGAAAAGAACGAACGTACCCTTGTAACGACTCTTACCAAACGGATGGCAGAAGAACTTACAGCCTACCTTTCGAACAATGGGATAAGTTGCAGCTATATACACTCCGATGTAGATACTTTAGACCGTGTGCAGATCATGGACGACCTGCGAACCGGTGAATTCGACGTATTAGTCGGTGTAAACCTACTCCGGGAAGGGCTCGACTTACCGGAAGTTTCACTGGTTGCCATTCTCGATGCCGATAAGGAGGGATTCTTAAGGTCGCATCGTTCCCTGACACAAACAGTAGGCCGTGCAGCCCGGAATGTTAACGGAAGAGTGATTTTCTATGCTGATAAAATTACTGAAAGTATGGAAAAGACAATTAATGAAACAAATCGCCGCCGGGAAATCCAAATGGCTTATAACGAGAAACATGGGATAACACCACAGCAAATACAGAAAGCTCTTACATCAGTATTCAGCCAACGTAAAGAAGCCCCTATCCAAACGAAGGCTTATACTCAGGAAACAACTTTAGCCATCGCTTCCGAAGATAAAATAGAGTATATGAATAAAGAAGATTTGAAAAAAGCAATCGGGAAAGCTAAAAAACAAATGGCTGCCGCCGCTAAAAAGCTCGAGTTTTTGGAAGCTGCCCAATACCGCGATCAAATGATACGGTTGGAAGATGAATTAAAAAGCAGATAACCCCGATTTGTCCCTTTTTAACGAATAATCTGTCAGTCCGGATTTTTCTTTACCCTTTCTTCTATTTCTCTGACACGTGGGATTACCAGGCTGTCTTCAATAAAAGTATGGGCTTCCAGTTCCTCCTCCGACATATATAGTTCTGTCAGAATATTCACCATCAGCATTTGGTCTGTCGTTCCCGGCACATATTTAAGCAATATCTGCTTCAGGTCGTTCATTTTACCCTCAATATCGTTATGCCTTTCTTCAAATATATTAATGGAGTATTTTTTATCGGCGACAGCATCCATCAGAGAATAGATATACGGAAATACAACCTCGTCCTCGTATTTCATATGATCCGATACTTCGTGAGTATAATTATCGAAGAATTTAAGTACCATATCCCTGAGGCCCTCTTCAGAGGACGCAAAAACCATTTCCAGCTTGCGCCGGATATTGGGCAGCCTTTTTTCCAGAAAATAACTATGGGAACTTCGCAGATACTGCAAAAACGGAGTTAAGGGCAGTGTAGCAAAGACCTCGTCTATATTAGTAACACATTTATTCGATTGATAATTGGCAAGGAACAGGAAACAATCAGTATCGAATCCACTTTCCTTACAAACAGTATCAATACTTTTCTCTCCAAAACCTAAAGAAATATTCAATCGGTTAAGAAGCAAGAGCAAACGGTAGTCGGCATCGATCAAGTCCGACATTTTCATCGATTTCTTATATATAATAGTTACGCTTGGCATGATAAGTAAACGTTAAGATTTATTCATCCTGGTATTTGATTTCCGATATATCCACCAATTTATTGATAATTGCGTATATAGTCAGTCCCGATATGCTGTGAACTTTCAGTTTTCGTGTTATATTTCTGCGATGCGTTATTGCCGTATGGATAGAGATATTGTGATATTCGGCAATCTCTTTATTACTCATCCCTTTTACAACACTAATAAGGATCTCCTTTTCGCGGTCACTCAATTCTTCCTGATCGCCCGACGAGTCCTGATCCTTGTTCAGGCAGTTAAGCAAAGTATTTTCTATCTTAGACTCAGAATCATTGATTCTGATAATAGCATCATACGAACGGTAAAATTGCTCGTCAATCAGATTGTAAACCAAGGCAATTATCGCTGTTTGCTTTCCCAAATTCAGCTGCTGCCTTATATCCTGCCGGGTATGCCCCAACAACATAGGATTGATAAGGACTGCGTCCGGCTGAAGTATATCAATCTGATAACTAATATTTTCCATCTCCCTCAGTTCTACAACCTTCCCTACACTAGACAACTGCGAGAGAACATAAACCAGACCCTTACGAATGATGTACGATGTTTCAGCTACCGCCAATACTTTTTTCGTATTCGACATTTTTTAATGATATTTCTTATATAGAATCATTCTTTATAAATGCAAATGTCGTGATAAATTACATGATATACAAATGTTCATTATCATATATTTGATACGACAACAAACTCTTTTTCTTACCTTTGTACAAAACAACTGATTATGATACTTATCCATAAGGCAACAATTATTAATGAGGGAATATCCTTTGTCGGATCGGTTCTGATAAAAAATGATTGTATTTCCGAAATATATCAGGGCGAAGTTCCATCTGAAATCCTAAACAGATCAACTGTAATAGACGCAAAAGGCATGTGGTTGCTACCCGGAGTGATAGATGACCAGGTGCACTTCCGTGAACCGGGACTTACCCACAAAGGAGATATTTCGAGCGAAAGCCGTGCCGCAATTGCCGGAGGGGTAACTTCGTTCATGGAAATGCCCAATACGAAGCCTCAAACAACTACAATAGATCTGCTGGAACAAAAATTCGAACTAGGAGCAGAAAAAGCTTATGCCAATTACTCTTTTTACATGGGAGCGACCAACGACAATATTGCCGAACTAAAGAAGGTAAATTCGAAAGAAGTATGCGGTGTAAAGGTATTTATGGGCTCATCTACCGGTAATATGCTGGTAGACGATAAAAAGGTATTGCAGGCAATTTTTGCCGAAGTGGGTATGCTGATTGCAACCCACTGCGAAAAAGAGGAGATTATACGGGAAAATATAGCTAAATATAAGGCCGAATTTGGAGAGGACGTGCCTATTCAATATCATCCGCTCATAAGAAGCGCGGAAGCTTGTTACAGGTCTTCTGCTGAAGCCGTAGAACTAGCGGACAAATACCAAACCAGATTGCATATTCTGCACCTTTCCACCGAGAAAGAAATTAGCTTATTCGATATAAAGCCTCTCTCGGAAAAGAAAATAACAGGTGAAGTTTGCGTACATCACCTTTGGTTTTCGGACGAGGATTATTCTAAATACGGAACTCGCATTAAATGGAATCCCTCGGTGAAAACGAGTCAGGACAGAGATGCGTTGATGCTGGGACTACTAAAAGACAAATTGGACGTAATAGCTACAGATCATGCTCCGCATCTATTGGATGAAAAACAAGGGGGAGCGCTGAAAGCCGCGTCAGGAGGGCCACTCGTTCAACACTCACTGCAAATGATGTTGGAACTGGCTAAAAATGGTAAAATAACAAAAGAGCAAGTAGTTAATAAAATGTGCCATGCTCCGGCCACCATGTTCAAAATACATAAGCGCGGCTATATACGAAAAGATTATTTCGCTGATCTGGTATTGGTAAATCCGAACAAACCATACACGATCAACCAAAGCAACATCCTGTATAAATGCAAATGGTCTCCACTTGAAGGTGAAACATTATCAACCACCATCGAAAAAACCTTTCTGAACGGAAAGTTAGCCTTCGATAATGGTATTCTGAACGATATAAAAGGAAAAAGACTGCTATTTGACCGATAATTACACGATAATAAACTATAAATGAAACAAATAACTCTTGAAGCATGTGCAAATTCACCTCAATCGGCCATAGAAGCTCAGAAAGGAGGTGCTATAAGAGTCGAATTGTGCGATAATTTAGGGGAAGGAGGTACTACCCCGGCATTATCTCAGGTAGAAATGACAAGGCAAAATATTGATATACAGCTAAATACAATAATAAGGCCACGAGGAGGGGACTTCCTGTACAGCAATATAGAGTTTGAAACAATGAAACAAGACGTTCATCATTGTGGAAAAGCAAAATGTGATGGAGTTGTATTCGGCATATTGAAAAGTGACGGTTCCATCGATAAAAAAAGAAATTCAGAACTTGTTGATATAGCCCGTCAATACGGAATGAGTATCACTTTCCACCGGGCTTTCGACAGGGCAAACGATCTATTTCAAGCACTTGAAGATATTATAGAATCAGGATGTGATCGCATACTTACATCGGGAGGCATGCAAACTGCTCCAGAAGGAGCTACCGTTATAAAAAATTTGATTAAGCAAGCCAATGGACGTATTTCAATAATGCCGGGTGGCGGTATCACCGAGAATAATATTTATGAACTGGTAAAAGCTACGGGACTAAAAGAGTTCCACGGATCGTTCCGAAGCAAATATAAAGGAAACATGAAATACCGGTCTCCTTTTTTCAACAACGAAGAAGAATACTCTATATTGCAAACAGATGCCGGGAAGGTAAAAAAAGCAATAGAAAATGCCAATAAAATTTAATTCACTTACCAATAACTTTAATCTTTAACTAGACAGTAAAAGTTATTAATTAATGCAAATCAGCAGTTGAATATTATTTATTTTTTACTCCGTCATTGCGAACCTGCAAGGTGAAGCAATCCATTAACAGTATTTATTAAAGCATTTAGTTTTCCGGATTGCTTCGCTACACTGAGTTTCGCTCGCAAAGACGAAACTATTATTAATGCGAATCAGTAGTTGAATTAATAATCACAGGAACGAAGTGTATGTAATTAATTGTTCGGTTATTTTCATCCTTTTCTTCTGCGCGCAATCACAGATTGCTTGCGTTCCTTTTGCCCAAAGCCGCAAAAGGAACCAAAAACGCTTTTGCGCCCCGCTTCAACGTCCGACCCATAACGGACTTAAAGGCTAAACAAAAAAACTCGCTACGGGTTTTGTAGTATACGAATCATTAGATAAGCTCAAACACGTTTTTGTTTTTAACGCCTTCTTCGTCCTATGGGTGCCCCGTACTTGAAGCTAACGGCGCGGCTGACGCACGACAAGGCAGCCGCTTGTCGTGCGTCAGCCTCCCGCGCATTCGTTCCGCAGACGGGGTAACCCACACGGAGCAGGCGGCGTAGAAAGGGACGGGGCGATAGCCCGTTCGTCCCTTTCAGCCGGCAAACCGCTTGTGGGTCGCCGAGGGACGAAGCGCTAGCTTTTTGCTTACTTTTGGGCAATGCCAAAAGTAAGGGCAAGCCCGGCAGGGCGCGGCAGTGATGAGCATATGTTGAGAATATAAGCAATCTGTGATTGCGCGCAGAAGAAAAGAATGAAAATAATTGAACGTTTTTACATTACAGGAATAACTGTAACTGCTGATTGGCATTATTAATAAAACTTTATTAAAAAATATGAGATCAACTACCGATGCGCATTATTAATATAATAATATACTAACTTTGCTCCAAAATATTATTCACACTTATGAATTTCAAATATGACGTGATTGTTGTCGGGGCAGGTCATGCCGGTTGTGAAGCTGCCGCCGCCGCTGCTAATATGGGTTCAAAGACCCTACTGATAACAATGGACATGAACAAAATAGCCCAGATGAGTTGCAATCCTGCAGTAGGAGGAATTGCAAAAGGGCAAATCGTGCGCGAAATAGATGCATTAGGCGGGCAGATGGGAATAGTAACTGATATGACCGCTATTCAATTCAGGATGCTCAACAAGTCGAAAGGCCCGGCAATGTGGAGCCCAAGAGCACAAAGCGACCGTGTGCAGTTTATTAATAAATGGAGAGAAATCATAGATAGTACGGACAATCTTTTTCTTTGGCAAGACACGGTTACATCCCTAGTCATCGAGAATAAAACTGTAGCAGGAGTAAAAACAGCAATGGGTGTCAGATTCTTTGCAAAGTCAGTTATTCTTACAAACGGTACTTTCCTGAATGGCCTGATGCATATCGGCAAAACCAAAATAGAAGGAGGACGGGTATCTGAACCTGCATCTTTTGGAATAACCGAACAATTGAAAGAAGCAGGATTTGCCACCGACCGGATGAAGACGGGAACCCCGGCGCGAATAGATGGACGAAGCGTTGACTTCAGCCTAATGGAAGAACAAAAAGGAGATAATGATTTCCATAAGTTTTCATACCTGGATTTCGAGCCACAAAAACTAAAACAATTAAGCTGTTGGATAACTTACACCAATGATGAAACGCATACTACATTGCGCGATGGATTGGACGATTCTCCGTTATATAATGGGCAAATAAAAAGTATAGGGCCACGATATTGCCCAAGTATAGAGACCAAGATTGTAACATTTGCAGACAAAACAGCCCATCAGTTATTCTTAGAACCAGAGGGAGAAAATACACAAGAATATTACCTGAATGGTTTTTCCTCTTCTCTCCCACTCCACATACAAGTTGAAGCATTGCAAAAAATTCCGGCATTTCGCAATATACATTTGTACCGTCCCGGATATGCCATCGAGTATGATTTCTTCGATCCGACACAATTGAAACATACGTTGGAAACGAAGCTAATTGACAATCTATACTTTGCCGGACAAATAAACGGAACAACAGGATACGAAGAAGCGGGAGGACAAGGGTTAATAGCCGGAATAAACGCCCACATTAAAACACATGGCGGAAACGAATTTATCTTAAAGAGAGACGAAGCTTACATAGGAGTATTGATAGACGACTTAGTAACAAAAGGTGTGGACGAACCATATCGCATGTTTACATCGAGAGCTGAATACCGCATCCTTCTCCGTCAAGATGACGCGGATGTACGCCTGACAGAAAAAGGGTATAACATTGGTTTAGCTAAACAAGAAAGAATAGACCTGTTGAACGAAAAGAAAGAGGAAGTGGATAGGATTATATCTTTCACATCAACCTATTCCCTCAAGCCTGAATACATAAACGAAGGCCTGGTAAAACTAGGAACAGCACCTTTAAAACAGGGATTGAAGTTAAAAGATGTGATCAGCCGTCCACAAATAACAATAAATAGTATAGCTGAATATATACCGGCATTAAAGGAAGAAATAAATAAAATACCTAACAGAAAAGAGGAAATAATAGAAGCTTCCGAGATTATGATTAAATATGACGGTTACATAAAAAGAGAACAAATAATAGCAGACAAGATAACAAGATTAGAAAACATAAAAATAAAAGACAAATTCAACTATGAAAATATACTATCTTTATCGACCGAAGCTCGCCAAAAACTAACTAAAATAAACCCCGAAACCATCGCACAAGCGAGTAGAATCCCAGGAATATCGCCGAATGATATATCTATTTTATTAGTTTTGTTAGGTCGATAAACACCCTGTTCCACGTGGAACAAGAAAAAATAAATACAAAAAACACGTGTGTTCCACGTGAAACATTGAAAGAAAAAAAACAAAAATGAACAAAAAAAACAAAGAACAAAAAATCGAAGAATTAAAAAAAACAGTGAGAAACATCCCTGATTTTCCTATAAAAGGAATACAATTCAAAGATGTCACTCCATTGTTTAAAACGAAAGAATCATTATCCATGTTAACAGATGTTCTCTATGAAGAGTACAAAGACAAAGGCATTACAAAAGTAGTAGGCATAGAATCTCGGGGTTTTATAATGGGCCCAATTATGGCGTTAAAATTAGATGCCGGATTTATACCTATAAGAAAACCGGGAAAGCTCCCGGCAGAAGTATACGAAGAAGAATATCAGAAAGAGTACGGAGTAGATAAAATACAAATACACAAAGACGCCCTTTCTCCGGAAGATATAGTTCTTATTCACGACGACTTACTCGCTACAGGAGGAACTATGGAAGCAGCTTATAAACTAGTGAAAAAGATGGGCGTAAAGAAAATATATGTGAATTTCATAATCGAGCTGGATGATTTGAATGGAAGACGTTTGTTTCCTGAAGACATAGAAGTAAAATCTTTAATTAATTTCTCTATATAAGAAAAAACGCTATTTATTAATGAAGGAATATCTTAAAAATATAATCCAGAATATACCAAACAAACCCGGTTGTTATCAATACCTTGATAGCAAAGGAACCATTATATATGTAGGAAAAGCTAAAAACTTAAAAAAAAGAGTTTCTTCATATTTCACAAAAAAACATGAAGACAGTCCAAAGACGCGAATTCTGGTAAGTAAAATTTGTGATATTAAATACATAATCGTTGACACAGAAGAAGATACTTTATTACTGGAAAACAATCTAATAAAAGAATTTCAGCCACGTTATAATGTTATGCTCAAGGATGACAAATCTTATCCTTCAATAGTCATACGAAATGAATATTTCCCCAAAGTGGAAATAACAAGAAAAATAATGAAAGATGGCTCACAATATTATGGCCCTTATTCAAATGTCGTAAGTGTAAAGACTCTTTTAGAATTCATTCATAAAATGTATTCTATACGGACATGCTCATTAAATCTGACTCCAGAAAAAATAGCAGAGGGAAAATATAAAGTTTGCCTGGAATACCATATAAAAAGATGCATGGGACCTTGTGTCGGATTACAGTCCCTTGAAGATTACAATAAAAGTATCCGCTCTATACAAGAAATATTAAAAGGGAATACCAACATTGTAAGTGATGGAGTTTACGCAGACATGATAAAGCTTGCGGAGAGACAGGAATTTGAAGACGCAAACAAATTAAAAGAAAAGTATCAACTCATTGAGAATTTCAAGAATAAGTCCACTGTCACCAGTTCCATCAAATATAACATCGATGTATACAGCTACGAAGAAGATGAAAATGCTGCATATATAAATTATTTAAATGTATATAATGGAGCTATTATTCAAGCATATACGTTCGAGTATCGTAAACGAATGGATGAAACAAAAGAGGAACTGCTAAGTCTTGGAATAATAGAAGTCCGGGATCGGTTCGGTTCGAAAGCAAAAGAAATTGTAGTTCCCTTCTACCCTGACCTTACAATGGATGGAGTTGAATTTACAATACCTCAGCGAGGAGATAAGAAAAAATTATTGCATCTATCCACGCAAAATGTAAAGCAATACAAAATAGACAAGCTAAAAAAAGCAGAAAGCCTAAATCCTGAGCAGCGGAGTGTAAGAGTATTGAAAGAAATACAGAAAGACTTAAATATTAAGGACTTACCGATCCATATAGAATGCTTTGACAACTCAAATATACAGGGTACAAATCCTGTATCAGCCTGTGTTGTTTTCAAAATGGGTAAACCATCAAAAAAGGATTACAGACATTTTAATGTAAAAACCGTAGTAGGCCCTGATGACTTTTCCACAATGCGTGAAGTTGTGTACAGGCGATATCACAGACTGCTCGAGGAAGATACCCCCCTACCCCAACTGATAGTTATAGACGGAGGAAAAGGACAACTGAGTGCCGCATGCGAATCGCTGAAGGCTTTGAATATATACGGCAAAGTTGCGATAGTGGGTATAGCCAAACGTCTGGAAGAAATATATTATCCCGAAGATTCGATACCTCTTTATCTCGACAAGAACAGCGAATCGTTGAAAGTCATACAACATCTCAGAGACGAAGCCCATAGGTTTGGAATAACATTCCATAGAAATCAAAGAAGTAAAAGCCAAATTAAATCTGAACTTGATAATATAAAAGGAATTGGAGATGAAACCAAACGATTACTTCTCAAAGAATATAAAAGCGTAAAAAGGATTAGGCTTGTAAACGATACAGAACTTGAAAAAATTATAGGAAAACATAAAACTGCTTTATTACGAAATTACTTTGCAGAAAAAGAAATTTAATATTTTTACTAACTTTGACTCCAATTGATTAGATAAATATGATTGAAAAAGTAAATAAAGACCGGATATTATATGCCGATTTATTAAGAATCATCACTATTTTCGCCGTAGTTGTATTTCACATTACTACAAATCGCTGGTACTCAGCATATGCAGACTCTCAATCGGAATGGCATGTAATTAATTTTTTTGTAGCGTGCCTTCGATGGTGCGTTCCTGTCTTTTTTATGTTAAGTGGAGCCATTTTTCTTGATCCAAATTATAAAATAACGTTCAAAAAATTATATACAAAAACCATACCCCGAGTACTTTGTGCGCTAATTTTCTGGAGTATAGCCTACCGATTAATCTCCCCAATAACAGCTTCACTATTAGGAATTAAAGAAATATCATCCGGAGATTTTCATCGAATATACAGCGAAATATTCTTAAGGACTCCATGGCATCATTTATGGTTTTTGTACCCTCTACTCGCTATGTATATTCTCACTCCCCTACTCCGCATTTTTACAGCAAATGCTAAAAAAGAGCATTATCTATATTTCCTGATACTCTACTTTATCTTCGGATCAGTAGTACCAACAATCAACGCACGATATAATGTAAATATTAGCTTTAGTATCAGTGAATTATATTCTTATACAGGGTATTTCATCGCTGGTTATTTCTTCTCAAAGTACGACTTGACAAAGGCCGAGAAACGAATATTATATACATTAGGAATCATTGCTATTTTCGGAACTTATATAGCATCAACTATAACAGGATTGGTAAATGGCGGACCAGCAACCCAGTATTTCGACCGAACTGCACCAAATGTCATGCTAGGTGCATTTTTCGTATTTGTCTTAGTAAAAAATACAGTCAATAATAGTTCGAAAATACTTAAATATCAAAACAATAGATATATAACCTTACTGGCCAACTGCAGTTTTGGAATATATTTAGTACATGATTTTTTCAACGTGGCTTTAAATTTATTGAATATCAATACCGGAACATTTCCTGCAATATTATCCGTACCAATATTGTCAATAATAGTCTACCTGGCTGCTCTTTTAATAGTATTGATAATTAGAAAAATACCGGTTCTTAATAAATGGATTATTTAACATATACCAAACAAAAGGTATAATGTATTTGTGTTCATAGTACATGACAAAAAATATTGCAAAATCTTATATTGCCCTTACAGGGCGCGGTTTCAGGGGATTTCATTTTCCCACCCAAGGCGTTGCCTTTGGGCTATATTATGTAACCCCTTCAGGGCATCAAGGAAAGAAACAGGCTGAAGGCCTGATATATTCCAGCCCGGGGTAACACCCCGGTGAGATAACAACCGAAGGAATTACGCCCTGTAAGGGCAACATAATAAGTCTTTTAAATGTATGTAAAATATTTTTTGTCATGTACTATGATTTGTTTTATATAAAATAAACGATTATTCATAAACCTAAATATTCAACATCTATATCCCAATTCCACTGATTGAAATAAATATTTCCCCCACTCCACTCAAGCTCACCACGTTGAAAATCGACAGTTTCACTACGCGGATAAATTTTAGCCGGAAATAAAGGTTGTGAATAGTCATCATTCACTATCCAACGGTAAGCATCGATCCCGTTCAAGAAAAAATACCGGACATCGCCGTCCAAATCAAGATCACGTCTACCAAAAGATTGATCAACCGGCACCCATCCTATTCCCTCATAGTAAACCTCTGCCCAATCGTGAAGATTCAATCCATTTGGATGCGTCATAAAGCCGCTTTGCCACTTAGCAGGAATACCATTGTATCTTGCAAGAGTAATGAAAAGAAGCGCTACCTGCCCGCAGTCTCCGTGCTTATTATCTATCACATACTCGGGTATATTCTCCAGAGTAGAGTATTCACGGGCTCCCGCCCATGGGTAATTGTCATTTATATAATCAAAAATCTTCTTTGTTATTCGATAAGGATCCATTTCATTACCGACAATTTTCTTCGAAAGCTCCTTTATCTTATCAGTAAAAATAACATGCGAATCACGTTCTGCCGTATATTTTTTATACAATTCACTACTCTTATCATATGGCTTTATCTGCTTATTCGCCAAATCAAACCACTCAGCGGCAGAAGAATAAGAAAATTCGATAGAAAAAACCATTGGTATGTCCTTTTCGGAAACCTTTTGCATATACAGAGTACGATGAGCATACCCGGGAGGGGATATTACATAATTTGAATCATTTACAGATATTAATTTTACATCTTTTTGTCTCCGGTTATCTTCACGAGGATAAGGAAGCCAACAACGAACGACCTCTCCTGCCGGAACAACATACGGTTTAAGAGTTACGGTGTATTTTACCTTCATCTTCACAGGATCAGCCTGTGTCGTATTTGTATTTTTAAGAGAGGCTACAACCGCAGGTAAATGAGTTCTTAACACTTTTCCTACATTATCTTCCTGAGAGCCGTCTATTTCTATTTTCCGTTTTATCGCATCTTTATTTATTCTGAAAAGATTAGGCGCAGCCCTACTCATATACTTTTTTTCACCATTGATAAGCTTCATTTCCAAGGATTTTTCAGCCTCCCAAGCCAACATCATTTTATCATCCACATCAGGATAATACTTTTTAATATACTCGATTACATTATCTTTTGATTTAGAGAAATCGATGGATGTTCTATCTAAAACATCTTTCTTGAAATTAAGATCGTATATCTCTTTTGCCGAAAGGTTGTTTTGTGCGATATACAGATCGATTGATTGTTTCGCCTTGTTAAAGTCTCCAGCTGCAATTTCAGCATTTATGACTTTCAACGTTACATTTTGTGCCTGAATCGAGCTCCAGGCAAACAATAAAAAGATAAAGATAAATCGTGATTTCATAGTAAAATATTAAATAGGATATTGATTGTAAAGGTAATAAAAAAGGATACAGAAATAATCTGTACCCTTCATCTAAATAATATATTAAATGTTAGTTGATCCGTTTTATCACTTCCTGCATGATGAATGCCATTTTGGGTTGAGCTATTTTAGCCGCTTCCTGCACATCTTCGTGTGTTACCTCTACTATTTTACCAATTACACCCAGATCGGTGATTATAGAGAACGCAAGCACCTTCATTCCGGCATGATTGGCCACAATAACCTCCGGAACTGTGGACATACCCACAGCATCGCCTCCTATAATACGGAACCAATTATATTCGGAAGGCGTTTCAAATGTTGGCCCTTGTGTACCTACATATACTCCATGCTGCAATTTTATATTACTCTCTTTAGCTATTTCCATAGCCAACAAGCGCAGTTTTTTATCATATGCGTTGCTCATATCGGGGAAACGGGTACCAAGCTCTTTATAGTTCTTACCACGAAGAGGATGTTCCGGAAAAGTATTTATATGGTCATCTATAAGCATAATATCACCTATATCGAAGCTACCGTTCATTCCACCGGCAGCATTGGAAACAAATAAATATTGAATACCTAAAGCCTGGAATACGCGAATAGGAAATGTAACTTCCTGCATATTATATCCTTCATAATAATGAAATCTCCCTTGCATAGCCAAAACAGGCTTTCCTCCAAGCTGACCGAAAATCAGTTTGCCACTATGTCCCTCTACCGTAGAAAGAGGAAAATTGGGAATGGTATCGTATGGTATTTCTTTTTTGTCACTTATTTCATGTACAAGTTCGCCAAGACCCGTACCCAGAATAATAGCAAAATTGGGTACTGCTTCTATTTTACTTTTTATAAATGATGCGGTTTCCTTTATTTTCTCTAACATGTTTATATATTTTATCATTAAACTCTTCCTCTTTATCAACAAATGCCACCTCAATAGGTAAATAATATAGATTCGTTTTTATATCCTCATCTATATCATTTCTTAAAACCAAACGGGTTGCATCTTTTTCAGTAACCAATATCAATTTGTTTTCTGACGTTATATTTCTGAATTCACTCGTAATATGTCTTATATCTTTTGCCTTAAAATTATAATGATCTGAATATACGAGAGTTTGCACCTTATCTGTATATTCTGACAACTTATCAATGATCATGTCGGGCGACGCTATACCTGTGACCAGTAAAATAGATTTTGCAAACAAATTATCCAAAGATAATTCTTTATTCTCATTTGCAAAAACAGGTTTTAAAGCCTTGTACACAAGTGTAGTAAAATATAATCCCTGATAAGGAAAAGCATTTATATCATGAGAAATAATACGGTAATCGATAGGTTGTAAACCTAACGGACATTTGGTTACGATGATAATATTCGCATTGATCATTGCCGAAGCAGGCTCTCTCAAACGACCGGCAGGTAACAATACATCGTCATATACAGGCCTGTTGAAATCGGAAAGTAAAATAGTATAAGAAGGCTTTACATACCTGTGTTGGAAAGCATCGTCGAGCAAAATTATTTCAGGAGGATTTTCCAGAGATAACAGTTCTTTTATGCCTCTTCTTCTATTGCCATCGACAGCAACGATTGTATCCGGAAATTTTTGCTTTATCTGAAACGATTCATCGCCTATTTCCCTACTGGTAGAGTCGATTGTAGCGAGAACAAAACCTTTTGATTTTCGTTTGTATCCTCTACTCAACACCCCTACCCTATATTTTTGTTGTAGTAATTTTATTAGAAGTTCGGTATGCGGGGTTTTTCCTGTTCCACCTACCGTAATATTACCTATACAAATAACAGGAACATCAAATTCTTCGTGTTTTAACAGGCCCCAATCGAAAAATTTATTCCTGATATATACAATAAACCCGTACAACCATGACAATGGTAATAACCACTTATTGATGTGTACGGGTTTATTATTTATCATTATATCTTATCTGACATTAATATCATAAGGCATACGTGCCTGAACAAAATCTTGTTCTTTAATCTCTTTTATCGTTTTAAAAATCTGGTAATCGTTACCCAAATATTCTTTTAAGGCTTTGGTTGTGAGTTCTTCTTTCTGATTATTAAACAAATTAGCCCAGAAATCTTCCTTTTTAGGGAAACTACGCAAACCATAATCTTCTAATTTTGCCAATTTAGCAGCTTCTGCTATTGCAGTATCCAGATTTCCCAAAGCATCCACAAGACCTATTTTCAACGCTTGCGCTCCTGTCCATACACGTCCCTGAGCTATCAGATCAAGAGAATCTTTAGGTATTCCGCGTCCATCCGAACAGCGTGTTAAAAACAAATCATACCCGCGTTCTATATAGTTTTGCATAGCAGCTTTTTCATCTTCCCTCATCGGACGATTAGCATCTCCAAAATCAGCCATTTTATTTGTCTTCACATTATCATAAGACAATCCGACTTTTTTAGTTATCCCCTCAAAGTTAGGAAACATACCGAATATGCCAATAGATCCGGTTAATGTATTTGGCTGCGCAATAATTTTAGACGCGTTACATGAGATATAATATCCTCCCGATGCAGCATAATCGCCCATAGATACTACTACCGGTTTCTTTTCTTTCAAATCGGAAATGGCTTTCCATATTTGTTCTGATGCATAAGCGCTTCCTCCGGGAGAATTAACACGGAAAACAACAGCTTTTATCTTATCATTGTTCTTCAGTTTTTCTATCTCTTTTACAAATCTCTTATCTGTTATACCTTCCTTAGACGATCCGTTAGTGATAGAACCCTCGGCATAAAGAACGGCTATTATGTCCTCCGATTTACTTGGCTTTTTAAACTCTACTGTAGTCATATCTTTGATAGATGCAAAACGGACATCTTTTACTTCTTCTACGCCTACTAATGTTTTTATATATTCTTTGACAGCCGGTTCATACAATAATGTATCCAATAAGCCATCTTGTACACATATCTCAGGTTTTCTGAAAAGGGCAAGAGAATCTGTAATTAAATTTATCTTTTCAACAGACATCTTTCTCGATTCTGATATATCGCTTGTGATAGTAGACCACATATCATTAAGAAACGACGTTACCTGTTCACGGTTAGCATCACTCATTTTATCAAGCATAAAAGGTTCTACAGCCGATTTGAATGTACCTACCTTAAATATCTGCATCTCTATACCAATTTTATCAAGTAACCCTTTATAGAAAGTGGGAGAAACAGAAAGCCCGTGTAAATCGAGATTACCCTGAGGGTTCATTATTATTTTATCAGCTACCGAAGAGAGATAATAACATCCTTGCAGATATGTATCACTATAAGCGACAATAAATTTCCCGCTCGATTTGAAGTCTGCAAGCTGGTCACGTATTTCTTTCAAAGAAGCGCTTGAAGCGGAAACCATACCTGCATCGATATATATTCCTTTTATTTTATCGTTTTCTTTTGCCTTCTTTATAGATGCGAGAACATCGTCTAATCCTATCTGATCTGCTTCACTTAATCCTAACATTTCCATGAGTGGATTAGAATCAGCTCTTTCAACTAAAACACCCTCAAGCTTTAATGTTAAAACAGTGTTCTCTTTTAAATTATATTTTTCGTCAGAACCTAATGTCATGGCCATCAAAGCAATAACACCTATCAAAATAAATATTCCGATGACGATAAAACATCCCAGAATAGAAGCTAATAAACTTTTAAAGAAATTCATTTTTTTACTCTTTTATATTAACTAATCAACAAAATTATATATTTATCTGTAAATATGCTATTTAAAACATATATAAAATAAGTCGCACAAAGAAAAATAAAATCACAAACAATGTATTTTCACTCATATATAATAAAATAAGCTACCCATTTTTAGGGTAGCTTATATATAAAATTGAAGCAGTTTTATTCAAAATACATTTTCCATAATAATGCAGGACTCCAAAAAGGATATTTTTTTAAGATATTCTCATTCGGATAAAAATTTCTCTTCTTTACATATATATAATCGGCTATTGGTTTATATATAAAGATGTAAATACCTAGAAATATAACAAAAAATAGACTATTAGGATATACAAAAAGGAAAAGAATAGTAGGAACACAGAATCCTATTATTAACACAGTAAAATACAATAATTTTAACTTAATCATATTTTTCATTATAAAGTTAAACTTTTAAATTAAGTAATGGAAAGTATTTATTACAACATAATTTTCGTTTTTGTCATGCTGAGGAACGAAGCATCTCTTGTCAGTTCCGCTTTTAAGGAACAAGATCCTTCGTGCCTCAGGATGACAAAGAGAATGTTGCATTAATTATCATAGATTACTTAAAGATTTAGTTAGTTTGTGATACGTATCTGATGTAAAGATGAAGAAGAAGAATGAAAGAAACAATATATTCAGAGCCTCATATAGATTTTTATTAATATTAAAAATATTAAAATATTGATTATAAATATATTATAAATTTCATCATATAGATTTTTCTTTGTTGATAACCTTGTTGATAACTGTTGAAACAATTTAAAAGAAACAATATTGTTTTCCGTATTAAAACAACATATATAAAATTTACAGCTATAAACAATTAAAAACAGACCTTATTTATAATTGATATTTGAAAGAGTTATAAACATCAGGAAGAAAAGTAGGATACAAATACTTTTCAACACCATGAGTTTTCAACACTATTTTAATAAAGTATATAATAGGCTTTATATAAATAATTTATATATTTTTGTTTCTTTTAATAACCTGAATATATAAGATAATAAGATTTTAAAAATAGAATATGCAAGTATTTCCTTTACAAATAATAAACAGTATTAACAGGCTATTACGATCACTATATTTTTTTAAAGTTCTAAAAAGAAATTAATATTAATATTATTTGATGATAAAATATGAACAAGAGAAAAAAGGTCTTCATTGTTTTATTCATTATTTCCGTTGTCTTGAACATAGCCCTTGCCGGATATGTAGCTTTAGATTATTATAGAAATAAAAGGAATAAAGATATATTTAAGCTCAATGCTTATGCTTGGATGAATAGCCAGCTTGAAATACCAAAATATGATGAAAATAGAGTCGTTTTCATTGGTAATTCTATTACAGAAAACTGGATACATTTACGATATAAATTCTTTAGCGAAAATAACTATATATGTCGTGGAATAGGAGGTCAGACCAGTTCTTTGTTATTGCTTCGTTTTCGGCAAGATGTAATTGAATTGAAACCGAAAGTAGTAGTCATAAACGCAGGAATAAATGATATAGCAGAGAATACAGGTACTTATGATCCTGATTTTACACTTGGTAATATAAAATCAATGGCCGAATTGGCTAAAATAAACAATATAAAAGTAATTTTATCATCTGTATTACCGTCTAATGGATTTGGATGGAGAGGTGGCATAGAAAATATTCCTGAAAAAATAAATCAACTTAACGACAAGATAAAGTCTTATGCTCAGGAAAATGGTTTTTATTATGTAGATTATAATACTCCTATGAAAGCTGAGGATAGTAGTCTGAAAGCCTCATATACTTTCGATGGTTTACATCCTAACGAGGATGGGTACATAGTGATGGAAACTCTTGTTCAGAATGCAATAAATAGTATTTTAAATGATTCACAAACTACAAAAAACGAATAATATATACATTTAAATTTTTAATATATGAAAAGATTTATATTTGTTACTTTTTTAATTTCTTTTACCGGCTTATTTTGTAATGCTCAGAAATTTAATGAATTAATTAACTTGCAGAGATACGAAAAAGCGAATGCTGAACTACCATTACCTGTTAAGGGTGAAAAGAGAGTTGTATTTATTGGTAATTCTATCACTCAGGGATGGGTGAGCCAACGTCCTGATTTTTTCCAATCTAATAACTATGTGGGCCGTGGAATAAGTGGGCAGACAAGCCCTCAGTTACTGTCTCGTTTTCGTCAGGATGTACTCAATCTTAAACCTGTTGCAGTTGTTATTAATATTGGTACTAATGATATAGCAGAAAATACAGGTAGTTACGATCCTGCTTTTACGTTAGGTAACATTATGTCTATGGCTGAACTTGCTAAAGCAAACGGTATAAAAGTTATTCTGTCTTCGGTACTGCCCGTTGGTGAATATCCATGGAGAAAAGAAATAAAAGATGTACCGGATAAAATTGAAGCTCTAAATGCAGGTATCAAAGCATATGCGAAGAAAAATAAGTTTGCTTATATAGATTATTATGCTGTGATGCACGATGAAAATAGGGCTCTTATTAGCAGTTATGGTAAAGACGGTGTCCATCCTACCGATGAAGGATATGCCATAATGGAAAAAGTAGCGAAAGAGGTAATAGATAAAGTGATAAAATGAAGTTTGAAGAAAGATACAAAATTGAAAGCTTATAACAACGTCTATGATAAATATTGTGCACACGTATGATTATTACCTATGTACCTGATGTAATAGATATCGTCCTCGTAGTTGAAGAATACATACCATGACGTATTATTATTCTTTTTGAATAAGGAATAATGCATGCATTTGCCATATCGGTTGAAATAAGGAGGGGCTTGTTTCTTGCTTTTCTTGTCAATAGTAGTTTTTATCTCTATAACAAGATCATATACATATTTTTTAGCGACGTCTTTAAATCCAAAGTAATCGTTATCATAAAGTACCTCTACTAAATCGGCTAAGTAATCAGAAACTTCAGGCGAAAATATAACGGTCATTTTTTATCTTTAAAAGCATCTATCCGTTTATGTACTCTTTTTACCAGTTCCTCGGCTGTTATTCCCCGTGCCATATCCTCATTTGTAATAAGCCTTTCTTTCACCACCAGGTGAATTAGTTTGTTCCCGCGCTTGATTACTACTTCTTGTTTTTCCGCCAAATCAAGGTATTTCTTTTGTTCGGCCCGTAATTCTGTTGGACTAATGACTATCATAATTCTTTGCTTTAAAGTTATAATACAAATGTACAAAAATATGTACTGTATTTCAGTAATTAAAATAAAAAAATTGAAAGCTTATCACAACACGGTCTATTATCTCTAACATAATTTGGAAACCAGATACGATTAGTTAGGAAAATTGTTTACCGCTAAAAAGATCACGTCGGGTAACAGGCTTCGGCAGATCGAACACAGGCAAAGAAATAAAGCGGTAATAATACCGCTCTACAAGTTAATTATTCTTTCTCTTTACTTATAATTTCTATCAAATAATAGTCATTTCCAAATAAATCTTCGACAGGTTTTTTATTTTTATTCTTTTCTACCACCTTTACTTTGATAACAAATATATACCCTTCTTCGTATTTATCCTCAAAACCTTCTATATAATCGATTACATACTCTCGATTCTCAGAATCCGTTACAGCATAGCCCATTAGGATGGCATCTCCAAAAGGCAGATGGTATTCTGCCTTATGTGCTGCAACTGTTAATGTTTCTACTTTGTAATCGTCTTTATCACAAGAAAAAAGAAATGAGGACAACATTAGAATTAATAAAAATTTAAATATTTTCATAATAATAATTAGTCTATTGATATAAAAAGAACTAAGATACAAAATTGAAAGCTTGAAACAATGCAAATCAGGTAACTAATTATCAATAAGCTCTTTCCACAATATAATCCACTGTTGTTTCTAAAGCTTCGCGTACTTCAACTTTCTCTATAGTGCTTATTAGTTCCTCCGCTTGAGTTTTCAGTTCCTCTATCTTTTTGTAGGTATAATCAATACCTCCATTATTTTTTGCGTAATCTATAAGTTTTAGGATGTTATCGTTTGTATAATCGTATGAATATATAATAGAAAGTAATTCTTTTTTATCTTCTTCTGAAGCATTTTTCAGGCTATATAATAAAGGGAGTGTGATTTTTCCTTCCCGTATATCATTACCTGTTGGTTTACCTATAGCATCGGTAAAATAATCGAATATATCATCTTTAAGCTGAAAACATAATCCGAGCAACTCACCTAATTTAGTAAATTTACCGACTTCTTCTTCTGAAGCATTTACAGATATTGCTCCAATACGCATACATACCGACATAAGTGAGGCTGTTTTCTTTTTTATTACCTGAAAATATTCATCTTCATCCAATATTAATTCTTTTACTAAAGAAAGTTGATTAAGTTCTCCTTCAGCCAGGTCGCGGCCAAGATCGGATATATTCGATATAATTTCTATATTTCCGGTTATAACGCTTTTTATAAGAGCTGTGGAAAGAAAATAATCTCCGGCTAGAACAGCCATTTTATTATCATAAATGGCATTTAAAGAAGCGGCTCCTCTTCTTACTTTAGATTCATCTACTACATCATCATGTATAAGAGAAGCAGTGTGTAATAACTCTATTGTAAGAGCTGCGTTATATGTAGTATTATTAATTTCTCCGCAGGCTTTTGCAGCAAGTAATAATAAAATAGGACGTATTCTTTTCCCGTCCGACTTCATTATATAATCTATTATTTCCTGAATTCTTATATTCTTACAAAAAACAGATTCTTTGTAAAATGAATTAAATATCTCCAGTTCACTTGCTACAGGTTTAGCTATTAAAAGCTTTTTATCCATATCATAATTTAGTTGAAATGCAAATTTATAAATAATTCGGCTCTCAACCTTATATATCTGTATTTTTATAGGGCAATCGCACGAAAAAGTGAAAAGTGAAAAGTGAAGAATGGCGCGAAGCGACAATAGCAGTCATCAGCCAACAGCCAACAACTTGTACCTCGTATCTCGTCTACTCGTATCTTTTTAACTAAAAAGTAACAAACCTCCACACTCATTTTTTAGCTGTTAGCCGATAGCTTTTAGCTGTTAGCCCCTTGCTCGCGCGGCTACCCTCTTTGTCATCCTGACCGCAGGGAAGGATCCCGATCCCCGAGACAGGAGATGCTTCCTGTCGTCAGCATGACAAACCAGAAAAAACATATGCGACAACACATAATAATCTGTACTTATTTTAACTAAAATGTAACATTTTCCACACTCATTTCGTTTTTTACTTTCTGGATTGCTTCGGGCGAACCCTCGCAATGACGAGAGAAAAACTCCTTCCTCCCCCTGCTGGCGCGGACTTCTAGTCCGTGTCTTGCTCGATAGAGCAAA